>NZ_JBEXZS010000042.1:0-7628 GCF_040593685.1 Methylobacterium sp. EM32
GCGCGACCTTGAGGGCGGGGAGCGCCCCGAGGTCGACCGTGGCGGCGACCGGGGCGGAAGCCTCCGCGGCGGTGAGGTCGAGGCCGCCGGTCGCGCGATCGACCCGCAGGGCCTCGCGCCAGGTGCCGCCGTCGGCCGAGACCTTCAGCCGGAGGTCGTCGTCGCCGGTGAGGCCGAGTTCGGCCCGGCCGGAGTAGCCGGACTGGAACAGCAGCGACAGGGTGTTGCCCGGCGCTTCCTTGTTGAGGGTGGTGCGCAGGTCCCCGGTTCCGCCCTCGCCCGCCGTCAGGGCGGTCCACAGCGCCTTGTTGAGCTTGGCGGCGAAGGGGTTCTGCGCGTCGGCGGTGGTGCCGATCCCGAGGCGGGCGAGGTTCTGGAGCGCGGTGAGGCTGGAGCGGAACGAGACCCACGCCACACCCGTGCAGGTGTAGAGGTCCGCCTCGTCCACCACGAAGGCGAGCCAGCCGGGACGCGGCACGAAGGAACGCCACGCCCCGTCCTGGTAGCGCACCACCCGCCCGGCCCAGCCCGTCCAGGCGCCCGTGGGCGCGGCCCCGGCGATCAGGTAGCGGTCGCCCTCCGCCGGGCTCGCCGGCGGGGCGGTCAGGTCCTTGTCGAGGACCGCGAGCTGCACCAGCGTGTCGAGGGCAGCGAGCGCCTCGTTGTGGGTCACGTGCTTCTGCGCCTGCGCCGCCGCCATCAGCGGCAGGGCGAGGTTGGCGGTGGTGGCATCAGGCATACAGGGTCGCCCTCAGGGCCGCGCCGCGGCCGTAGGTTGCCGAGAGTTGGTGGACCGCGACGGACAGGCTCGCGACCGGCCCGCCGAAGTCGGCCGCCTGGTGGGCGGCGGTGTAGGTGACGGTGGGCGCGGTCACCTCGAAGGTGCGCAGGACCGTCGAGCCCGAGAGCACGTCGAGGGCGTAGGCCTCGGCTTCCTCGGCCAAGGGCACCTCGACCTGTTCCCACGGGTCGCCGTCGATCCGGGTGCGCCGGATCCACGACAGCACCAGGTCGCCCGACGCCGCCCGCAGCATCCGGGCCTGCGCCGGCGCGTAGGGCCGCAGGCCCACGCCCCGGAACGCCAGGGTGGCGCCGGCAAAGCTCGGATCGTCCTGCGGTCGGCCGAGCGGCCCCCAGCGCCAGGCGAGCGGCAGGGTGCGCGCCGACAAAGGCATTCCGGATTGCACCAGCGCGTCGGTGAGGACCACGAACGGGGCGCCCGCCGGCGTCGGGGTGCCGAGGGCGAACTCCGTCCCGAGCTGGCCGCGCAGCAGCGTCGAGAGCCGGTAGCGGCCCGGCGCGAGGAGGGCGGCCTGCGCCCATTGCAGCACCTCCCACTCGCCCGACGGCGTCAGCAGGGCCGCGACGTTGGCCCCGTTGAGCACGTCGACCTCGGGCGCCGATGCCAGCTCGACCCCGCGCGGCACCTCGAGATAGACCGCGTTCACCCGGTCCCACCGCCCGCACGGGCCCGGATAGAGCTCGGCCGTCAGCCGCCCGACGATCGACCGCGCTCCCACCGTCGCATCGTCCGCGAACGCCCCGCCGGCGGTCGCGCGCAGGACCGCCACCGGCGACCACGGCGCCGTGTAGGCGGCGAGGTAGGGCGCATGGGGCACCGCGTCCGGCCGCAGGAGCGGCAGGTCGAGGAACTGGAACAACGCTACCCCCACGGTGGCGGGCGGCTCGGCTGGCCGCGGCGTCGCCGTGCCGTCGGGAGCGGCGAACACCGCCAGGTCGGTGCGGATGCCGCTCGCCGGCCGGCCCCCTTCCAGGCCGAGGCGGGTCAGCCGGTAGTCGGTGGTGCTCCCGGCGAGGAAGAGGGTGACGACGTCGCCGGCGTCCAAGGCGAGGCAGGACGGCGGCAGGGTCGCCCCGACCTCCTCCCGCTCGACCACGCCCTGATAGAGCAGCGCCTGCGCGATGCCGCGTGCCGCCCCCTCGTCCAGGCAGAGCGGCACGCTCACCCGCTGCACCGCGTTGGCCCGGCCGCCCACCCGCCGCGCCTCGACGCTGGCCGACTGGTAGCCGCGCTGCGGATCGATGTAGGTCAGCGCCACCACCCCCGGCAGCGCCGTCTCCTCCCCCCGCGTGCGCCGGTAGTCGCCGGCGCTGCCGCCCCGCGCCACCAGGTCGTCGGCGGTGAGGGCCGCCGCCGGCGCCCGCGCCAGCGGCGCGAAGACCAGCCGCCCGGCCGACTCCGCCCCGTCGAAGAAGAAGCACGTCCGCAACGGGTCGAGCGAGGCCCGCGGCGTCTGCACCTCCGTGATCGCGTAGCCTTCCACCAGGCCGTAGAGCTGGCCGACATCGATCGGCACCCCGAGGCCGCCGCACAGCTCGGCCACCACGTCGGCGATCGGGTTGAGGCCGAGCCGCCCGTTGATCCAGTGGCCGAGCCGGTAGTTGGGCCCGTCGCTCCACACGCTCGCCTGGCGCGGGAAGTCCGGATAGGGCCGGGCGTCCCACGTCCAGACGAACAGCCGCTCGGGATCGACCATCCGGCCGCCATAGACCGACGACACCGGGTTGCCGGTACTGCCCTGCCAGTAGGCCAGCGTGGCTTCGAGATACGCGCGCTGCGCGGCGAGATCCCGCCGGCCGTTCGAGGAGTAGGGCAGGAACGACTCCGAGGACTTCGGGTCCACGAAGACGTTGGGCTGGTTCATGCCCTTGTCGACGGCCGGGCAGCCGAGTTCGATGAACCGGATCGGTTTGCCCTGCGGCACCCACCCGGTGGCGGTGGCCTGGCGCACCCCGCCCGGCCGGTCGCGATGCGGGTTCGACCACCAGGCGCGCAGATCCTTGAGGCGGAACACCCAGTGCTCGCCATACGCCGTGTCGGCGATCGGCGCCCGCCGTTGCGCGTCGCGGTCGGCCGGCGTCGGATAGTACCAGTCGAACAGCTCGCCGGCCGCGACGTTGCCGGCCAGGTACCCGGGATCGTAGGGCGAGGGCGCCCCGGCTTTAGCGTCGAGGTGGTCGAACCCGTCGCGCCAGTCGGCGAGCGGCATGTAGTTGTCGATCCCGACGAAGTCGATGTTGGGGCTCGACCACAGCGGATCCAAGTGGAAATACACGTCACCGGAACCATCGGCCGGGCGATGGTTGGCGTATTCCGTCCAGTCGGCCGAATAGGCGATCCTGGTGGCGCCGCCGAGGATCGACCGCGCGTCGGCCGCGAGGCTGACGAGCTGCGCCACCGCCGGGAAGGTCGAGGCGCCGGACCGCACTGTGGTCAGCCCGATCATCTCCGAGCCGATCAGGAAGGTATCCACCCCGCCCGCGGCCTCGGCCAGGCGCGCGCAGCTGAGGATGAAGCGCCGGAAGGAGAACTCGGCCTTCGCACAGGTCACCGTGCGGCCGTTCCACGCCAGATCCGCCGGCGCCACGCTGCCGAAGAACGCCGCGACCTGACTGGCCGCCGCCGCGGTCTTGTCGACCGTGCCGGGCCGGCCGGGCGCCGGATGGCAGGTTACCCGCCCGCGCCAGGGAAACGCCGCCTGCTCCGCCCCGCCATAGGGATCGGGCAGGCCGTTGCCGGCGGGGATGTCCATCATCACGAACGGGTAGAGCGTGACGGCGTAGCCCCGCGCTTTCAGCGCCTGGATCAGCTGCACCACCGACAGGTCGGACGGCGCGCCGCCCAGCAGCGGGGCGCCGCCCGCGTCGCGGCTGACGATCGCAGCGCTCGCCCGGTCGACCCCGCCGGCGAGCCATTCCGGGGTGGTGGTCTTCGTGGCCGTCTCGACCTTCGGGACGATGCGGCAGGCCGACAGCCGCAGGTCGGTGCCGTGCCAGGCGACCACGAGCGAGACGTGCCGGCAGCGCGGCGCCTCGACGGCGAGCTGATCCAGCGCCTTCAGCGCGTCGACCCCGCCCGACACCGTGTTCTGGCCGGCAATGCCGCCGAAGGTCGAGGCGGTGACCGGCGCGGTGGCGTAGGTGAACTCGCCCATGCTCGGGATCATCGTGACGGCGGTCACCAGCTCCTCGAGGGCCGGCCGGCCCGACGCGTTGGGCGCGCGCCGGATCACCTCCGCGGTGATGACCGGGACACGGTTGCCGAAGGCCGCCAGCGGCAAATCCTCGAACACGATGTACGCGAGCCCGCGATAGGCCGGGGCGTTGGCGGCGCCTTCGATGGCCGCGATCTTCGGGTCCGGCCCCTGCGCCTCGCCGCCGAGATAGACCCGGGCGCCGTAGGCCGCGAGGGTGATCGGCTTGCCGTCGGCATAGACCTGGCCCACGGCGACGATCGGGCCTTCGCACAGGGCAATCGCCACGCTGACGCTGTAGGCATAGGTCACGTTGAATTGCTTCTGTCCCCCGCCGCCCTTGCCGCCGGAGGACTTCACCTTCTCGACCTTCTGGACTTCCTTGATCTTCGTGGCCCAGATGATCTGCCCGCCGACGCGGACCCGGCCGAACACGCGCGCGATGGCGGCGCCTTCGGTCGAGGCGGTGACGTGGAGGTCGGACAGGCGCGGGCCGAGGTTGATCTGCGGCTTTGCCCGCGCGCCGAACAGGGCGCGGTCGAGGGCGCTGCCGCCGGCGGCACCGAGCATCTGGCCGATGGCCCCGCCGATCGGGCCGCCGAGCGCGCTGCCGACCGCCTGGCCGGCATAGGACAGGACGAGCGTGCTCACGTCGGGATCTCCGGGAAACGGAAGGCGTAGGCGATGCGCCGGGCCCAGGCCGGCGGGATCCAGGTTTCCACCACCGCGTGGCCGTCATAGGCGTGGATCATGTGCGAGGGGCCGACCACGATCCCGCAATGCTTGGCCGGCAGACGATCGCGCCAGCGGAACAGCAGCACGTCGCCGGGCCCGGCCGCCGCCGGTTCGAGGGCCACCAGGTGGCGGGCGGCGGCATCCCGCAGCGTCTCCTCTCCGCGATCCTCGGCCCAGCTCGGCGTGTAGGGCGGCGGCACCTCCGGCTCGGCGCCGTAGAGCGCGGCGTAGACGCCCCGCAGCAGGCCAAGGCAGTCGCAGCCCGCGCCCCGCACGCTGGCCTGGTGGTGGTAGGGCGTGCCGAGCCAGGTGCGCGCCAGCGCGACGACGCGCGCGCGGGTGTCAGCCGAGGCGGCCTCCATCATTGTCTGCCCCCTGGACGGCGTAGGCCACGGCGTAGTCGTTGCCCGGCAGATCCGGGAAGCCGCGGAAGTTGAGGACGTTGGAGAACTTGTCCTGGCAGCTCGCCAGGGACTTGTCGCAGCCGGCGACGACCTGGAACGCGTCGCCCGGGCTGATCGGGGCCGGCATCGGCTCCCACAGGTCGAGGGCGGCGAGCGCCCCGGCGCGGACATGGGCCCGGACCTCGACCGCGGCGCCGGCATTGGCGCCGGTGGTCCAGACCAGCCGGCCGGCGTCGAACCAGCGGGAGGCGTACCCGGCGAGGCCGGAGGCGGTGAGGCTGCGCGCGCTGCGCACCGTCGCGACCGTGCCGGCGCCGCGCATCGCCGGCGCGGTGGCGTCGACCTTGCAGCGGCCGTCCCCGAGGAGCGCGTCGCAGGAGCGCTGATAGACCCGGCCGCGGGGCTGGTTGAGCCGGTCGGCGAGGCCGCGCACCTCCGCCGTGAAGGCGGTGGGCCCGCGCGAGACCTCGCCGACGGTGCCGGAGAGGACGAGGACCCGGTCGACCGGGCTCGCCCAGTCGACCCGCCAGACCGCGACGGCGGCGCCGTCGAACAGGCCGCGCGCCAGCTCGGCCTCCGCGAGGCGCCCGCTGGTCAGCGCCCCGACGATCTCCAGGCTGTCGGCGCCGAGCCCGGTGCCCTGTTCCAGCGCCGTGCCGGTGGCGCCGCTCTCGGCCGAGCACGGGACGCCGTCGACGGTGAGGTCCTCGTCGTGGTCGGTGAAGCCGAGGCGCACGCCATCGGTACGGGTGACGATCCAGCAGTGGCACAGGGTGGTGACCCCGCTCGCGAGGCTGGCGGCGAGGGTGGGCGAGAGCGTCTTCATGCGGTCACCGCCGGATCTCGAGGATCGGAATGTCGGCGACCACGCCCGCGCGTAGGGCCTGGTAGTCAATCTCGATGCGGTCGGTGGCGAAGCGCACCGGCACGTCGAAGCTGAAACCGGCGGTGACCACGGCGCCCGGAGCCGGCGCGGCCTTGAGGGTGACGAGGCCGGTCGTGGCATCGAGCGCGAAGGCGGAGGCGGCAAGCGCGACGCCGCCGACCGCGACCTGGACCGAGCCGGCGACCGGCTTGGTGATCGGGCGGGCATAGGGCGCGAAGGCGGCCCCGTAGGTCTTCACCAGCGGGAAGACCCGGGTGGCGCCATCGCCGGTGCCGAGGTGCTGGTCGGCGGGCGCGATGGGCTGTCCGGGCGGTGCGGAGCTGTGGTCGAAGGTGTCGCGCCAGCGGAAGCCGTAGAGCGGCCCGCGCCGCTCCTCGAAGAAGGCGACCAGCAGAGCCACGTCCTCGGCGGAGCGCAGGGCCGGCCCCGCATCGTAGCGGCGCCGGGAATGGCGCCAGAGGGCGTTGCGCTCCTCGTCGCCGGAGCCGAGCGTGACGATCTCGGTTCGCCGTTCCGGCCCGCCGCGGGAGCCGTAGGACAGGGCGAGGGGGAAGCGCACCTCGTGGAAGGGGCTCGGCATGGCTTATGGGACTCCTCAAGTGCTTACAGGCCCCTGAGGCCGCGCTGCACCGCCCGGGCCAGGGCGGCGCTCACCTGCGTCTCCGAGCGATGGAAGCTCGGGGCATCCGCGGTGGCGATCGAGACCGAGACCTGGACGTTCGGGGCGGGGGCCGGGGCCGCGACGCCGTGCGTCGCCGGCAGGATGCGTCCTGGCTGGAGCGGCACGAAGGTCTCGCGGCCGCTCTCGCCCACCGTGTAGGCGACGCCTGGAGTGACGGGACCGCCGGCGGCGCGGCCGGTCGGGTTCTGGGTCAGGCCGAGCGACCCGAGGGCGTCGCCGACGAGGTCGGAGCCGGGGCCGCCGCGGCCGAACAGGCCGTCGAAGGCCCGGTCGATGCCCCGGCTCGCGAGCGTCGTGGCGAGCCGGGAGATCACACTCGTCAGCCGTTCGCCGTGCAGGATCGCGCCCTTGAAGCTGTCGGCGAGCGCCGAGCCGAGCTCACGCGAGGCGGTCTGGGCGGCGCGTTGCGCGGCTTCCGCCCGTTCCACCTGCGCGGTCGCCGCTCCGTAGGCCTCGGCGACCCGGTCGACCTCCTCGCGCAGAGCCGGGGTCACCGCGAGGTCGGCCTTCTTGGCCGCCTCCAGCAGGCGGAACGCCGCCTCGGCCCTGGCGGCAGCGCCCTCCTCCCGGCCGACCGCGTCGGCCTCGATCGTCAGGAGGCCGGTGCGCCGGGTGAGGCGCGCGACCTCGTCGCGGAAGGCGTCGTCCTCCGGCTCGGCCGTCTTCTCCGCCCCCTTCCCCGCCCCCTTGGCGGGCTGCGCCGCCGCGCGGGCGGCCGACTGGGTGGACGACTGGACGAGGTCGGGGGCCGGCGCGCCGGGGGCGATCTGGCCGAGGCTGCCGCGGGGCGCGGCGTCGCTGATCGCGAAGGCGTCGGCGATGCGGGCGCGGATCGCCGTTCCCTCCGCGGAGGCCGCCCGCACCCTCCGACCGAGATCCGCCACGAGGTCGGCGGCAGCCGGGATCTTGTCCGCGATCCCCCCGAC
>NZ_JBEXZS010000043.1:0-15961 GCF_040593685.1 Methylobacterium sp. EM32
CCCCTGCGCCCCCTGGGGCGGGGAGAGGGGCACCGCGACGCTGATCCAGGGCACGCCCGTCAGGACGGCTCAGCCATTTCCGGAAGCGGCGTCCCCTCTCCCGCCCCGCTCCGCGGGGCACCCTCCCCCGCAGAGGGGGGAGGGGTATCTTGCGGCCCCCTACCCCTCCCCCCGCACCAACCGCTCCTTCAGCTTCCGGTGCAGGTTCTTCCCCGTCGCTGTCCGGGGCATCGCGGCATCCTCCATGAACGAGATCGTGCGCGGGCGCTTGAAGCCGGCGAGCCGGTCCTTGCACCAGCCGAGGATTTCGGCCTCGGTGGCGCTGGCGCCGTCGCGCAGGACGATCACCGCGTGGACGCGCTCGCCCCAGGTCTCGTCGGGGAGACCCAGAACCGCCACGTCGTGCACCGCCGGATGGCCGCCGAGCAGGGCCTCGACCTCGGACGGATAGATGTTCTCGCCGCCCGAAATGATCATGTTGCTCTTGCGATCGACGAGGTGGATGAACCCGTCCGCGTCGCGCCGGGCCATGTCGCCGACGGTGCAGTACTCGCCACGGAAGGCCTCTTTCGTCTTCTCCGGCAGCTTCCAGTAACCGTCGAACAGGTACGGGTTGTTGCAATACAGCTCGCCGGCCTGCCCGTCCGGCACCTCGTTGCCGGCCTCGTCGAGCAGCTTGATCGGGGCCGAGCCGACACATTCGCGGCCGACCGACCCGAGCTTGGTGAACTGCTCTTGCGGGTGCAGCATCGTCGCCCAGCCGACCTCGGTGGCGCCGTACAATTCGTAGAGCCCGGAATTCGGGAAGAACTCCATCACCGCCCGCTTGGTGTCGGGCCGGGCCGGGGCCGAGGAGATCATCAGGCGGGTGATGCGGGTGAGGTCGTAGCGCTCCCGCACCTGCGGGCTCAGACCCAGCATCATCGCGTAATGCGTCGGCACCAGGGAGGTGAAGCTGGCGCCGCCCTCGGCCAGCGCCCGCACGCAATGCTCGGGATCGAAGCTCTTGCGCGAGTAGACGCTCGTGACGCCGCCGCAATAGCTGAACGCGCCGAAGAAGTAGAGCGAGTTGGCGTGACAGAGCGGCATGACCAGCAGCGCCGAATCGCGCCGGTGGACGCCGAGCTCGATGTCGGTGATCATCGACAGCATGGCGGCGCCGCGATGCGAGCGGATCGCACCCTTCGGCTTGCCGGTGGTGCCGGAGGTGTACATCAGCATCCACGGATCGGCTGGATCGACCGCCGTGCCGGGCTCGTCCTCGCTGGCCTTGCCGATCAGGTCCTCGTAGGAGGAGAAGCCCGCCGGGCACGGCGTCGCGCCGAACCACACCACCCGCGACTCCGGCATCGGCAGGTCGGCGCGGATCTCCTCGATCGTGCCGGCCAGTTCGTCCTGCAGGATCAAGCCTGCGACCTCGGCATCCTCCAGGATGTAGCGCACCTCGGGGCCGACGAGCCGGAAGTTGATCGGCACCGCGACGAGGCCGGCCTTCGCCATGGCCGGATACAGCTCCAGCCACTCGACGCAATTGTAGGCCAGCACCGCCACCCGGTCGCCCTTCTTCAGGCCGAGGCCGAGGAGAGCATTGCCGAGGCGGCAGGCGCGGGCGTTCCACTGCCGGAACGTCATCTCGCGCTCGAGGTCGCGCGCGCCGATCCGGTCGGGCTGCAGGCGCGCCTGGACGGCGAGCATCTGCCCGGGCGTGAGCACATCCCTCATCGTGGTGGTCCTCGTCTGGTCTTTCTGCTCAGGATGTCTTCGGCACTCTTTGGGAGAGTGCCACCCTCCGGGTCATCCCGGGGCCGCGAAGCGGAACCCGGGATCCATAACCGCCGACATTTCAGGAAGAGATGGAACGCCGTCGCCTGGTCCGGCATCGTCAGCGGTTATGGATCCCGGGTTCTCGCCTCCGGCGAGCCCCGGGATGACGGTGTGAGTTTGAGGCGTGCGCAAACTCGAAAAGATTCTCAGCCGATATCCCCGGCATATTTCTGCACCAGCGCCCAGGCCTCCGGCCCGAATTTCTCGCGCCACTGGCCGTAGAACTTCGTCGCCTTGAGTGCGGACTGGAAGGCGGCCGGGTCGGTGGCGTTGAACACGAGCCCCCTGCCCTCCAGCTCCTTCTGGGTGTCGCGGTTGGCCTGCGCGATGTCGTCGCGCTCCCTCAAGGCCGCGGCGTTGAGGTGCTTCTCCATGATCGCCTTGACGTCCGCCGGCACGCCGCGCCAGACCCGGCCGCTCGCCATCATCCAGAAGCCGTCCCAGGCATGGTTGGTGAGCGAGCAGTATTTCTGCACCTCGTAGAACTTGGCGAAGTTGATCAGCGCGAGCGGGTTCTCCTGCCCGTCGGCGATCCGGGTCTGGAGCGCCGAATAGGCCTCGCTCAGCGGGATGCTGACCGGGGCGGCGCCGAGCGCCGAGAACATCGAGACCCAGAGCGGCACCACCGGTACGCGGATCTTGAAGTTCTTCAGGTCGTCGGGCGTGCGGATCGGCTTGGTGCTGGTGGTGATCTGCCGGAAGCCGTTGTCCCAGGTCGTCTCGAACGGGACGAGGTTCGCCTTCTCGATCGACTTGCGGATGTAGCCGCCGACCTCGCCGTCCATCGCGGCCCAGACCTTGTCGTAGCTCGTGAAGGCGAAGCCGATGCCGGTGAGCGAGGTCGCCGGCACCAGCGTTGAGACCACGGTACCCGGGAAGGTCGCGAGTTCGAGGGCGCCGGAGCGGATCTGGGACAGCATGTCCGAGTCGCTCCCCAACTGGTTCGACGGGAACAGGCTGATCTCAACCGCGCCGTTGGTCTCCTTGCCGATCGCCGCGATCGCCTCCTTGAGGCGCACGTTGACCGGATGCGGCACCGGCAGGTCGGTGCCGAGCTTGAAGGCGAGCTTCTGGCCCTGCGCCAGAGCCGGGCGCGGGAAGCCGGCCGCGAGGCTAGCGGCGGCACTGAGGCCGGCGGCCAGCAGATGGCGGCGGTGAAGACCCGTCGGACGGGAATGGAGCGTCCTCACATCGGACATGGCGTTTCTCCCTCGGGAATTCCGAACCCGTCGGCCTTTCCGGCCGCGGCATTTATTGAATTCAGAATTCGAATTTCGAATTCGGTATTGCATGGGCGCCTGGTTTGCGCAACACGTCGAAGGAGAGTTTTTGCGTGAGAGGGGATCCGGCCATGGCCGGCGAGACCGACACCAGCGGCCCGACGCGCCACCGGCTCGTCGAGCAGGTCTATGGGGCGATCTTCAGCGAGATCACGGAAGGCCGGCTGGCGCCGAACACCCGGCTGATCCAGGACGAGCTCGCCGATGCCTACGGCGTCTCGCGCCAGCCGGTGCAGCAGGCGCTGCTGCTCCTGCGCAACCACGGCATCGTGCGCGACGCGCCGCGCCGCGGGCTGGTGGTGGCGCCGCTCGAAGCGTCGTTCGTGCGCAACCTCTACGAGGTGCGCGGCGTGCTCGAAGGGCTGACGAGCCGGCTCGCCGCCGAGCGCAACCCGGCCCGCGCCCGCGCCGAGGGCCCTCCCCTCGTCACGGCGGGGCGAGCGGCGGCGGAGACCGGCTCGGTCGCGGAGCTGATCGCCGCCGACATCGCCTTCCACCGCTTCCTCGGTGAGATCGCCGAGAACCCGATCATCGTCGAGACCGCGGCGCCGCACTTCAACCACCTGCGGCGAATCATGGGCGAGGTGTTGCGCGAGGACGAGACGATGCCGCGCCGCATCTGGGACGAGCACGCGGCGATCCTCGACGCGATCGCGGCCGGCGACGGCGACTCCGCGGATCGGCTCTCGCGCCAGCACATCGCCCGGGCGGCGACGGTGTTCGTCGACCGGCTGCGGGCGCAGGAGGATGCGGTGGCCGAGGAGGCGCGGGGCCGGCGGGTGCGGCGGTAGCCGCGGAGCGCTTCGCCGTCCCGGACACCGAACGTCGTGAAACCCTCGATGTCATCCCGGGGCTCGGCGCAGCCGAGAACCCGGGATCCATAACCGCCGAGGGTGCAGGCTCAGGCTGAACCCTGTCCGCCTCTTCCTGACGCGTCGGCGGTTATGGATCCCGGGTTCCGCTGCGCGGCCCCGGGATGACAGGGAGGGTGGAAGGACTGTCGAGCAAGAGCGAAGGTCGCTCTCCTTCACTCAACTCCGCGCGAACACCCGCGCCGCGCCCACCGCGAGCGCCACCCGGTCCCCCGGCTCGTAGACCTCCGTCACCTTCACCTCGACCGGCGCCTCGGCGCCATCGAGCAGGATCTCCGCCACGGTACCCCGCCCGGTGCGGCGCCACTCGCGCACGGTGCCGGGCAGCGTGCCGGCTCCCTGCCCGACCGTGAGGTCCCACGGCCGCAGGCAGAGATCGACCGGCCCCTGCGGCCAGCCCGGCTCCGCCGCGATCACGGCGCGACCCGCGACCCGGACCTCGCCACCCGAGACCTCGGCGGGCAGGCGCGCCGTCTCGCCGACGAAGGACATCACGAAGCGCGAGGCCGGGTGGTCCTGGACCTCGTGCGGCGCGCCGACCTGCTCGATGCGGCCCCGGTTGAGGATCGCGATCCGGTCGGCGAGCTCCAGCGCCTCGTCCTGGTCGTGGGTGACGAAGATCGTGGTCTGGCCGGTCTCGCGGTGGATCTCGCGCAGCCAGCGGCGCAGGTCCTTGCGCACCTGGGCATCGAGCGCGCCGAACGGCTCGTCGAGGAGCAGCACCGAGGGCTCGACGGCCAGCGCACGGGCGAGCGCGACGCGCTGGCGCTGGCCGCCCGAGAGCTGGCCGGGATAGCGCTTGGCAAGGTCGGGCAGCTGCACCAGCTCCAGCAGGCGCTCGACCCGGCGGCGGATCTCGTCCTCCTTCGGGCGGTGAGCCCGGGGCCGTGAGCGCAGGCCGTAGGCGATGTTCTCGAACACCGTCAGGTGGCGGAACAGGGCGTAGTGCTGGAACACGAAGCCGACGCCGCGGCTTTGCACGGCGATGTCGGTGGTGTCCTGCGAGCCGAAGAACACCCGTCCGCCATCGGGGATCTCGAGGCCGGCGATGACGCGCAAGAGCGTCGTCTTGCCCGAGCCCGACGGGCCGAGCAGCGCCAAAAGCTCGCCCGGCTCGATCGCCAGGCTGACGCCTTCGAGCGCCGCCGGACCGCCGCCGCCGTAGCGCTTGACGATCCCGTCGACGCGCACCGACGTGCCGGCGTGGCGCAGGCGCTCGGGCGAGGCGGCCTCGGCCGGGCGGACCTGGGCCTGCGCATCGCGGCGCAGGGACAGGGTGCTGGGAGCGAATCCTGCCGTCATCTCAGTGGGCTCCGCGTCCGGCCAGCGCATCCGCGTGGCGCCATTCGAGGAAAGTCTTGCCCGCCAGGGTGACGAGCGCCAGGAGCGCCAACAGCGAGGCGATTCCGAACGCCGCCACGTAGTTGTACTCGTTGTACAGGATCTCGACGTGCAGCGGCATGGTGTTGGTGAGCCCCCGGATGCGACCCGACACGACCGACACGGCACCGAACTCGCCCATCGCCCGGGCGTTGCAGAGCAGCACGCCGTAGAGCAGGGCCCAGCGCACGTTGGGCAGCGTCACGGTCCGGAACACCCGCCAGGGGCTCGCCCCGAGGGTCAACGCCGCTTCCTCGTCGGTGGTGCCCTGATCCTGCATCAAGGGGATCAGCTCGCGGGCCACGAACGGGAAGGTGACGAACACGGTCGCGAGCACGATGCCCGGCACCGCGAAGATGATCTCGATGCCGTGGCGGTTCAGGAACGGCCCGAACAGCCCCTGCGCCCCGAAGATGAGCACGTAGATCAGCCCCGCCACCACCGGCGAGACCGAGAACGGCAGGTCGATGAGGGTGATGAGGAGGTTACGGCCGCGGAAGTCGAACTTTGCGATGGCCCAGGAGGCGCACAGGCCGAACACCACGTTGAGCGGCACCGCGATCACCGCGACGAGCAAGGTCAGGCGGATCGCCGCCAGCGCGTCCGGCTCGGCGAAGGTGGCGAGGTAGGCCCCTAAGCCCTTGCTCAGCGCCTCGACGAACACCACCGCCAGCGGCAGGAGCAGGAACAGGCCGAGGAAGGCGATCGCCGCGAGAGTCAGGGCGATGCGGACCGGGCGCGGCTCGGTCAGCGCCGCGTGCGGGCCGCGGGAGCTGGGTCGGATCGACGGAACGGTGGTCTCAGACATGCCCGAACCTGCGGCGGCTCAGATCCTGCACCAGGTTGATGGCGAGGAGCGCGGTGAACGACATCAGCAGCATCACGGCCGCAATGGCGGTGGCGCCCGCATAGTTGAACTCTTCGAGCTTGATCACGATCAGCAGCGGCGCGATCTCCGAAACATACGGGAGGTTGCCGGCAACGAAGATCACCGAGCCGTACTCGCCGACGGCGCGGGCGAAGGCGAGCGCGAAACCCGTGAGCATCGCGGGGATCAGCGGCGGCAGAATCACCGTCACGACGGCCCGGAAGCGCGAGGCGCCGAGGATCGCGGCGGCCTCCTCGCTCGACTTGTCGATCTCGGCCACCAGCGGCTGCACCGTGCGGACGCAGAACGGCAGGCCGACGAAGACCAGCGCCACCAGGATGCCGAGCGGCGTGTAGGCAACCTTGATCCCGAGGCTCATCAGCGGCGCGCCGAGCCAGCCGTTCGGCGCGTAGAGGCTGGCCAATGCGATGCCGGCGACCGCCGTCGGCAGCGCGAAGGGCAGATCCACCAGCGCGTCGATGATCCGCCGGCCGGGGAAGCGGTAACGGGTCAGCACCCAGGCGATCAGGAGCCCGAACACCGCGTCGATCGCGGCGGCCGCGAGCGACAGGCCGAACGAGGTCTTGAGCGCCGCGAGGTTGCGGGAATCGGTGACGAGCGCCCACAGGCCCGCCGGGCCGACGCTGGCGGCGCGCAGCAGCAGCACCGCCAGCGGCAGCAGCACCAGCAGGGTCAGGTAGGTGAGCGTGATCCCGAAGGTCAGGCGGAAGCCCGGCAGCGCGCTCGGGCGGCGGAAGCGGGGTGCGGCCCGCCCCGCGGGCAGGGCCGCGGCGCCGCTCATTGGCGGGCTTTCAGGATGGCGTCGAACACGCCGCCATCGTCGAAATGCGTCTTCTGGGCCTTGGCCCAGCCGCCGAAGGTGTCGTCGATGGTGACGAGCTTCAGCTTCGGGAAGCGCGCCAGGTCCTCCTTGGCCGCCGCGGACTCATCGCGCGGGCGGTAGAAGTTCTTGGCGATGAGGCGTTGCGCCTCCGGGGTGTAGAGGAACTGCAGGTAGGCCTCCGCCTGCTTGCGGGTGCCCTTCTGGTCGACATTGGCGTCGACGAGCGCCACCGGCGGCTCGGCCAGGATCGAGAGCGAGGGCACGACGATGTCGAACTTGCCCTTGCCGAATTCCTCGTCGGCGAGGAAGGCCTCGTTCTCCCAGGCGATCAGCACGTCGCCGAGGCCGCGCTGCACGAAGGTGGTGGTGGCGCCGCGCGCGCCGGTATCGAGCACCGGCACGTTCTTGAACAGGGCGGTGACGAAATCCTTCGCCTTGGCCTCGTCGTTGCCGTTCTTGGCGAGCGCATAGGCATAAGCCCCGAGGTAGTTCCAGCGCGCCCCGCCCGAGGTCTTGGGGTTCGGGGTGATGACCTGGATTCCCGGCTTCACCAGGTCGTCCCAGTCCTTGATCGCCTTCGGGTTGCCCTTGCGGACCAGGAACACGATGGTCGAGGTGTAGGGCGTCGAGTTGTGCGGCAGCCGCTTCTGCCAGTCGGCCGGCAGCTTCTTCGAGCGGGCGGCGATGGCGTCGATGTCGCTGGCGAGCGCCAGCGTCACCACGTCGGCCGGCAGCCCGTCGATCACCGAGCGGGCCTGGGCGCCGGAGCCGCCATGCGAGGCGCGCACCGTCACCGTCTCGCCGGTCTTCGCCTTCCACTCCTTGGCGAAGGCCGCGTCGATCGCCCGGTACAGCTCCCGGGTCGGGTCGTAGGAGACGTTCAGGAGCTGTTGCGCCTTCGCCGGGGCAGGCGCCCCGGCGAGAGCGAGGAGCGAGACCCCGGCGAGGAGCGCCAGGGACGAGCCCCGGAACAGCCGCTTCAGCGAGCCGAGGAGGCCGCCGCCGGCGGGGGCCGGCTCGGGCTTCGCCTCGGTCGTCTCGACCTTGGTCCCGCCCTGGGGGGTGGCCTGGGGTGCCTGAACCAGGCCGAGCGCCGCCGTGTCGGTGGTCGCCCGGTCGATCAGGATCAGGCTGCCGGTGTCGCGGTTCTGGCGATAGGCGTCGACCGCGACCTTGCGGTCGAGGCTCAGGGTGACGTCGCCGATATCGTTGGCGCTCAAACGCTCGGCCGGCACGCCCTGCCCGGTCTCGGTGTCGATGCGCGCGCGCACGGCCTCGACCACGGCGTTGGCCGTCACCGTGCCGACCTTGGCGAGGTAGGTCGCGCCCGGCGTCAGCTCGGTCTCGTTGGCCCAGAACAGCCGGACCTCCAGGCGGTCGCTGACGATCGGCGGTTGCGCCGCCGCTGTGATCACGCTGCCGCGCGAGGCGTCGACCTCGTCGGCGAGAACCAGGGTCACCGACTGGCCGGCGATGGCCCGCGGGAGATCGCCGTCATAGGTGTAGATCCGCGCGACCGTGGACGGGGTGCCGGCGGGCGCCACCACCACGGCATCGCCGACCGCGACCGCGCCGGAGGCGATCAGGCCGGAGAATCCGCGAAAATCGGAATTCGGCCGGTTGACCCACTGCACCGCCATGCGGAACGGCGCGGCCTCCTCCTCGACATGGGCCGGCACCTCCTCGAGGTACTGAAGCAGCGGCGCGCCGGTGTACCAGGGCGCGGCGGTGCCGGGCAGCACGACGTTGTCGCCGTTCGCCGCCGAGAGCGGGATGCCGGTGACGTCGGCGAAGTTCAGACCCCTCGCGAAGGCCTGGAACTCGGCCACGATCGCCTCGAACCGGTCTTGCGACCAGCCGATCAGGTCCATCTTGTTGACCGCCAGCACGACGCGGCGGATGCCGAGCATCGAGACCAGCAGCGCGTGGCGCCGGGTCTGCGGGCTGAGGCCCTTCCTCGCATCGACCAGCAGCACCGCGACCTCGGCGGTCGAAGCGCCGGTCGCCATGTTGCGGGTGTACTGGACGTGGCCGGGGGTGTCGGCGACGATGAACGAGCGCCGCTCGGTCGAGAAGAACCGGTAGGCGACGTCGATCGTGATGCCCTGCTCGCGCTCGGCCTGGAGACCGTCGACGAGGAGCGCCAGGTCGAGCTCGCCGCCCCGCGTGCCGTGGCGGCGCGAATCGCGCTCCAGCGCGCTGACCTGGTCGTCGAAGATCTGCTTGGTGTCGTGCAGCAGCCGCCCGATCAGGGTCGACTTGCCGTCGTCGACGGAGCCGCAGGTGATGAACCGCAGCACTTCCTTCCGCTGGTGGGCGGCGAGGAAGGCCTCGTAGCCGAAGGCGCGGGTGGATTGGTGCACGGTCATCAGAAGTAACCTTCCTGCTTCTTGCGCTCCATGGCGCCGGCGCCGTCCTTGTCGATCACCCGTCCCTGCCGCTCGGAGGTGCGGGCGGCCAGCGTCTCGCCGATGATCTCCGGCAGCGTCGCGGCGTCGCTCTCCACCGCCCCGGTCAGCGGGTAGCAGCCGAGCGTCCGGAACCGGACCAGGCGCATCTCCGGCGTCTCGCCGGGGTTCAGCGGCAGGCGCTCGTCGTCGACCATGATCAGCTGCCCGTCGCGTTGCACCACCGGGCGCTCGGCCGCGAAGTAGAGCGGCACGATCGGGATGTTCTCCTGCTCGATGTAGAGCCAGATATCGAGTTCGGTCCAGTTCGACAGCGGGAAGATGCGTAAGGACTCGCCGCGCTGCTTCTTCATGTTGTAGAGGTGCCAGGGCTCGGCGCGCTGACGCTTCGGGTCCCAGCGGTGCTGGGCGGTGCGCAGCGAGACGATGCGCTCCTTGGCGCGCGAGGCCTCCTCGTCGCGCCGCGCGCCGCCGAAGGCCGCGTCGAACTTGTGCTTGTCGAGGGCCTGGCGCAGCGCCTGCGTCTTCATCACGTCGGTATGGACCTCGGAGCCGTGGCTCACCGGCCCGATGCCGCGGGCGAGCCCGTCCGGGTTGGTGTGGACGAGGAGGTCGAGGCCGAGCTCCTTGGCGCGCCGATCGCGAAAGGCGATCATCTCGCGGAACTTCCAGGTCGTGTCGACGTGGAGCAGCGGGAACGGCAGCCGGCCCGGCGCGAAGGCCTTGAGCGCCAGGTGCAGCAGCACCGAGGAATCCTTGCCGATCGAGTACAGCATCACCGGGTTCTCGGTCTCGGCGACCGTCTCCCGCATGATGTGGATGCTCTCGGCCTCCAGGCGCTGAAGGTGAGTCAGGCGGTCGAGGCCGTCCGTGCGAGTCTTGAGGGCGGCGCTCATGCAGCCAGCTCCGAATTGGTTTTGTTCGGGATCGAATCGGTGGAGTGTATCGTATCGGACTGTGCCGACTCGAAGGCGGCGGGCTCCTGCCCTTGCCGGATCTCACCTCCGGGCGCGCCTGCGACGTGCAAGCCACATTCCTGCTTGCCCGCCTGTTCCCACCACCAGCGGCCGGCCCGCTCGGGCTCGCCGAGCTTGACGGCGCGGGTGCAGGGCGCGCAGCCGATCGACGGGAAGCCGCGGTCGTGCAGCACGTTGTAGGGCACGTAGTTCTGGTGGATCAGCTCGGCCAGCGCCTCGCGGGTCCAGTCGGCCAGGGGGTTGAGCTTGATCAGGCCGCGGGCGTGGTCGGCCTCGGCGAGCGGCGTCTCGGCCCGGTTGGCCGATTGTCCGGCGCGCAGGCCCGTGAGCCAGCCGGCGGCCCCTTCGAGCGCGCGGCCCAGGGGCTCGACCTTCCGGAAGCCGCAGCAGGCCTGGCGCGCCGCCACCGAGTGGCGGAAGCCGTTGATGCCGGATTCCGCAACGAAGCGTTCCTCCGCCTCGCGCTCCGGCGCGTAGGCGCGGATGCGGAAATTGTATGCCGCTTCGGTCTCGGCCCAGACGTCGTAGGTCTCGGGGAAGAGCCGGCCGGTATCGAGGGTCACGATCTCGGCGCGCGACTTCGCCATGCGGAGCGCATGCGTGAGCGCCTGATCCTCGAGACCGAAGCTCGTGGTGAAGACCAGGCGGCCGTCCACCGTCGCGTCGATCAGCGCGAGGCGCGCCGGCAGGGCGAGGGGATGCAGGCGCGCGGCCAGCTCCTGCGCCGCGCGGTCGAGGGGAGAGGTCATGGAGAGCCCGGGATTGGCTGCTTGTGTGAGGCGGTAACTGTTCGCTATACCGAACACTGTCAAGGCATGGCTGGGATGCGGTCCCGGAGTTTTTCCTCCCCGTCGCACCCGTATCCCGCGATAGTCGGGATCCGGCCAACCCTCGGGTAGAAAATCCATTCCCTTCCCGAGGGTCAGTCTTGAAAGAATCTTCTCCAAAAGTGGAGCCGCGCAGTGGATGCCATCGATCTGAAGATCCTCGCCCTGCTCCAGAACGACGCCACCCTGTCGATCGCCCAGATCGGGGAGCGCGTCGGCCTGTCGCAGACCCCCTGCTGGAAACGCATCCAGCGCCTCGAGGCGGACGGGGTGATCGACCGCCGCGTGGCGGTGCTCGACCCGGTGAAACTGGGCCTAGGGTTAACGGTCTTCGTCTCGATCGAGACCAGCGACCATTCCCGCGAATGGCTGGAGCGCTTCGCCGCCACCGTCTCGGGGATGCCCGAGGTGCTGGAATTCTACCGCATGGCCGGCGACGTGGATTACATGCTCCGCGTCGTGGTGGCCGACATGCAGGCCTACGACGCCTTCTACAAGCGCCTGATCGCGGTGCTGCCGCTGAAGAACGTGACGTCGCGCTTCGCCATGGAGAAGGTGAAGAGCACCACCGCCTTGCCGCTCCCGACGGCCCCCTTCGTCCAGCCCGTCGCGGCCGGAGGGAAATAATATTCTCTTTCTGGTCCCGCCGACGATAGCGATGTTCTCCCTCGAGCCCGTTCTTCAAAAAGAACATTTTGGTTGACTCCGGCGCGGCGCGGGCACATCTGTGCGGGCATGTCTCGCTCCGCGCTTCTTCCCCGCACGGCTCCCTTCGGCGACGCCGAGCGGGCCCATCTCGACGCCGCCCTCGGCTCCACGACCGCCCTGCAGCGGGCGTGGCTGGCGGGCTTCCTCGCCGGCCTCGACGCTGCCGGAGGCAGCATCGCCGCCGAGGCTCCCGCCCCGGCCGCCCCGCCGCGGGCCGCCGAGCCGCTGACGATCGTGTTCGCCAGCGAGTCAGGCAATTCCGAAAAACTCGCCGGCGACGTGTCGAAGCTCGCGCGCAAGAGCGGCTTCAAGCCGAAGGTCGTCGACTTCGCCGATCTCGACGTCGCCGCGCTCGGGAAGGAGAAGCGCCTCGTCGTCATCGCCGCCACCTGGGGCGAGGGCGAGCCGCCGGCCCGGGCCGTGCGGGCCTATGGCGAGATCATGGGCGAGGCCGCGCCGCGCCTCGACGGGGTCGAGTTCGGTGTGCTGGCGCTCGGTGACACCTCCTACGCCGAGTTCTGCGCCATCGGAAAGCGCCTCGACGAGCGCTTCGAGGCGCTGGGCGCCAAGCGCGTGCTGCCGCGGGTCGATTGCGACCTCGACTTCGACAAGCCGGCCGCCGCCTGGATCAAGGACGCCCTCAAGGCGCTGGCTCCGGCCGAGCCGGCCGGCAACGTCGTGGCGGTGGATTTCGCCCGCGGCACCGCCGACGAGGATGCCGAGGTCAGCCGCGAGCCGGTCACCGTCGAAGTGATCGAGCACGTCAACCTCAACTCGTCGCGCTCCGACAAGGAGACGATCCACCTCGCGCTGGCCTTCGAGGACGCGGCCCCGGCCTACGAGCCCGGCGACTCGCTGGAGCTCTACCCCGAGAACGATCCGGCCCTGGTCGACCAGATCCTCAAGGCCGCCGGCCTCGAGGGCGATTCGGTCCTGCGTCAGGCGCTGCTCGCCGAGCGCGACATCACCACCTTGTCCGCCGCGACGGTCGAGCGCTTCGTCAAGGCCACCGGCCACGAGGAGGCGCGCCGCCTGATCGAGTCGAACGAGGTCCGGGCCTGGATCGAGGGCCGGCACCTCATCGACCTGATCGAGACCTATCCGGCGAAGCTGACCGCGCAAGCTCTCTCGGACATCACCCGGCCGCTGCCGCCGCGGGCCTACTCGATCGCCTCCTCGCGGACCGAGGTCGGCGACGAGGCCCACCTGACCATCGCGGCCGTACGCTATACAACCCATGACCGTGCGCGCACCGGCGTCGCCTCGGTCCACGTGGCGGACCGGATCCGCACCGGCGCCAAGCTGAAGGTGCGGGTGAAGCCGAACAAGCATTTCCGCCTGCCGAAGGATCCGGCGACGGACATCATCATGGTCGGCCCCGGCACCGGCGTGGCGCCGTTCCGCGCCTTCGTGCAGGAGCGCCGCGCCACCGGGGCGCCCGGCCGCAACTGGCTGTTCTTCGGCGACCGCCACTTTACCCACGACTTCCTCTACCAGCTCGAATGGCAGGAGGCTCTGGAGGACGGCTCGCTCAAGCGCATCGACGTCGCCTTCTCCCGCGACCAGCCCGAGAAGATCTACGTCCAGGACCGGATCTGGGAGCAGCGCCAGGAACTGGTGTCCTGGCTCGACGGCGGCGCCCATTTCTACGTCTGCGGCGACGCCAAGGCGATGGCCAAGGATGTGCGGGCGGCTTTGGTGCGGGCCTTCGCCGACGTGAAGGGCCTCGACGCGGCGGCTGCGGAAGCCGCCGTGGCCGGCCTAGAGCGCGGTCACCGCTACCAGCAGGACGTCTATTAAGACACGCGCCGGCTGGTGCGCATCTTCCCTCTTCCCGCGGGCGGAGAGAGGCGAAGGGAGCTAGATCCGGCAACGGATCGGCGCTTCTGCCGGTGATCAGTTTTGAGGCGTCACACCCTCACCCCTACCCCTCTCCCGCACGGGAGAGGGGATCCCGCGTCTCATTCGGCGCTGTCGCGCGCCGGAGATGCCGGTAGATTACGCGCCGTACCCGGCGACCGAACGGACACCACGCCCATGGCCGACCACAAGACCGCCGAGACCCAGACTGCCGAGCGCGTCTACGAGACGCCGCCGACCGAGCGCCCGATCACCGAGGCGGAGGCCGCGCGGGCCGCCAAGCTCTCGGCGAACGAGCACATCAAGATCGCCAGCGGCTACCTGCGCGGCACGCTTGCCGAGGGCCTGCTCAAGAACGCCACTGGCGCGATCTCGGACGATGACGGGCAGCTCGTGAAGTTCCACGGGATGTACCTGCAGGACGACCGCGACCTGCGGCCTGAGCGGACCAGGAAGAAGCTCGACAAGGCCTACTCCTTCATGATCCGCCTGCGCATCGCCGGCGGCGTCGTGACGCCGAAGCAGTGGCTGATCCTCGACGAGATCGCCCGCACCTACGCCAACGGCACCCTGCGGGCGACGACGCGCCAGACCTTCCAGTATCACGGCGTCATCAAGTCGAACCTCAAGCGCACGATGGCGGCGATCGATTCGGCGCTGCTCGACACGATCGCGGCCTGCGGCGATGTCAACCGCAACGTGATGGCGGCGACGAACCCGGCCCAGAAGGGCGCGCACGAGGCGGCCTACAAGCTGGCGAAGGACATCTCCGACAGCCTGCTGCCGAAGACCAGTGCCTGGCGCGAGATCTGGCTCGACGGCGAGCGCGTGGTCGGCGGCGAGGACGCGGCCGAGGTCGAACCGGTCTACGGCAAGACCTACCTGCCGCGGAAGTTCAAGACCATCGTGGCGGTGCCGCCCTCCAACGAGGTCGACGTCTACGCCCACGACCTCGGCTTCATCGCCATCCTCGACAAGAAGGGCAAGGTGACGGGCTGGAACGTCACGGTCGGTGGCGGCATGGGCATGACCCACGGCGAGACCGACACCTTCCCGCGCACCGCCGACGTGATGCTGTTCTGCGAGCCGGACTACGCCCTCAAGGTCGCCGAGGCGGTGATGACCGTCCAGCGCGACTGGGGCAACCGCAATGTCCGCAAGAACGCGCGCCTGAAGTACACGATCGAGCGCTACGGCCTGAAGGCGTTCCGCGCCGAGGTCGAGAAGCGCGTCGGCCGCGCCTTCCCGGATCCGAAGCCCTTCACCTTCACGGGCAACGGCGACCGCTACGGCTGGGTCGCGGGTGACGACGGCAAGCACCACCTGACGCTCTACGTGCCGTCGGGCCGGATCAAGGACGTCGAGGGCGGGCCGCAATTCCTCGCGGGGCTCCGCCGCATCGCCGAGGTGCACCAGGGCGATTTCCGCCTCACCGGCAACCAGAACGTCATCATCGCCAACGTCCCGGCGGACCGAAAGGCGGAGATCGACGCGCTGGTGCAGGAATACGGCCTGACCACCGGCGCGGGGGCTTTGCGCCGCAACAGCCTCGCCTGCGTGGCTTTGCCGACCTGCGGCCTGGCTCTCGCCGAGAGCGAGCGCTACCTGCCGAGCCTGATCGACGAGCTCGAGGAGAGCCTGGCCTCCTACGGCCTGTCTGATGACGACATCACGATCCGGATGACCGGCTGCCCGAATGGTTGCGCCCGGCCGTTCATCGCCGAGATCGGCCTCGTCGGCCGCGGGCCCGAGCGCTACAACCTCTATCTCGGCGCCGCCTTCGACGGCTCGCGGCTGAGCAAGCTCTACGCCGAGGACGTCACGGCCTCCGACATCCGCCCGAAGCTCGACCCGCTCTTCGCGGCCTACGCCAAGGACCGGCAGAATGGCGAGCGCTTCGGCGACTTCGTGATCCGGGCCGGCTACGTGGCGAAGACCGGCAACGGGCCGGACTTCCACGTGCAGACGGGTGCGCGGAAGGCGGTGGCCTGAGCGGGTCGTCTGTTGGCACGGCATCTAGAGCACTTCACGATCGCGTTGCAATCGCGAAGCGTAACCGGGGCAAAATCGCGGGCGGTCAGGCTGGTGAGGTCTGCCTGACCAAGTCTGCGAG
>NZ_JBEXZS010000044.1:0-1489 GCF_040593685.1 Methylobacterium sp. EM32
CGGCCGTCAACGGTGCCGCCATCAGCCCCGGCGGCGCGGCGGTCGCGGTGGCCAACGGCAGCGTGCGGCTCAACGCCGACGGCACGCTGACCTACGCCCCGTCCGCGGACTATACCGGCGCGACGAGCTTCACCTACACGGTGACCTCAGGAGGCGTGACCGAGACCGCCACGGTCGCCGTCACCGTCACCCCCGTCAACGACGCGCCGGTCAACACCCTGCCGGCCGGCTATGCCGGCACCGAGGACACGCCGCTCGCGCTCACCGGCCTGAGCGTCGCCGACGTCGATGCCGCCGGCGGCGCCCTCAGCCTGACGCTGAGCGTCGGCGCGGGCACCGGCAGCCTCAGCGCGGTTGCCTCCGGCGGCGTCACCGTGATCGGCTCGGGCACGACCTCCCTGACGCTGACCGGCGCGCTGCCGGCGCTCAACGCCTACCTCGCCTCGGCCGCCGCTCCCGTCTTCACCCCAGCGGCCAACCTCAACGGTGCCGTCGCGCTGACGCTCACCACCTCCGACAACGGCAATACCGGCGCCGGCGGGGCGCTCTCCGACGTCGACACCACCCTCATCACCCTGGCGCCGGTCAACGACGCGCCGGTCAACACCCTGCCGGCGAGCTTCACCACCAACGAGGACACCCCGCTCGCGCTCACCGGCCTCGCCGTGGCCGACGTCGATGCCGGGACCGGCGCGCTCACCCTCACCCTGAGCGTCGGCGCGGGCAGCGGCAGCCTCAGCGCCACCGCCTCCGGCGGCGTCACCGTCGCGGGCTCGGGCACCGCCAGCCTGACGCTCAGCGGCACGCAGGCGGCGCTCAATGCCTATCTGGCCTCGGCCGCCGCCCCCGTCTTCACCCCGGCCGCCAACCTCAACGGCGCCGTCGCGCTGACGCTCATCACCTCCGACAACGGCAATACCGGCGCCGGCGGCGCACTCACCGACACCGACACCAGCACGATCACGGTTCTGCCCGTCGACGACGCCCCGGTCCTCGACCTCGACGCCTCCGGCCCCGGCACCGGCTTCTCCAGCACCTACACCGAGAACGGCGCCGGCGTGCCGATCGCCGACACCGACGTGCTGATCCAGGACGTCGACAACCCCACCCTGGCCTCGGCCACGGTGACGATCACCAACGGCCAGGCCGGCGACCTGCTCACGGCGGCGGGCCTGCCGGCGGGGATCGGCGCGAGCTACGACGCGGGCAGCTTCACGCTGACCCTGTCGGGCCAGGCGAGCCTGGCGAACTATCAGGCGGCGCTGGCGGCGGTGCGGTTCGCCTCGACCTCGGAGAACCCGCCGACGCTGCCGCGGATCGTGGCGGTGAGCGTCAGCGACGGGCTTCTGAGCTCGGCGGCGGCGCAGGCGACGGTGAACGTGGTGGCGGTCAACGACGCGCCGGCGAACGGGCTGCCGGCCTCGTTCGCGGCGAGCGAGGACACGGCGCTGGCGCTGACAGGCCTGAGCGTGGCCGACGTCGATGCCGG
>NZ_JBEXZS010000045.1:0-48874 GCF_040593685.1 Methylobacterium sp. EM32
CTACATCACCCCCCGCAACCCCTCCCGATACGTCGGATAGGCCAGGTCCACCCCCAGCTCCTCCCGGATCAGCCGGTTCCGCACCCGCTTGTTCTCGCCGTAGAAGCTGCGCGCCATCGGGCTCAGATCGGCCGTGTCGAAATCCACCGCCGGCGGCAGCGGCAGCCCGGCGAGCGCGGCCGCGAAAGCCGTCACGTCCTGGGGCGGCGCCGGCTCGTCGTCGGTGACGTTGTAGATCGCCCCCGGCCGCGGCCGGTCGAGGGAGGCGGCGAGCGTGGTCGCGATGTCGTCGACGTGGATGCGGTTGAACACCTGGCCCGGCTTGACGATGCGCTGCGCCTTGCCCTGGCGCAGCTTCTCGAAGGCGTTGCGGCCCGGCCCGTAGATGCCCGACAGCCGGAACACCTGCACCGCCTTGCCCGTTCGCGCACCGAGCGCCAGCCAGGATTCCTCCGCCGCCACCCGGTCGCGGGTGCGCTGGTGGGTGGGCGCCGGCGGCGTCGCCTCGTCGATCCAGCCGCCGCCCTGGTCGCCGTAGACCCCGATGGTCGAGAGGTAGCCGATCCACCGCGCCGGACCGGCGGCGATCGCGTCCGCGAAGGTCGACAGCACCGGGTCGGCGCCGGAATCCGGCGGGATCGACACCAGGATCGCGTCGGCGCGGCCGAGGTCGTCGGCGATGTGCGGGTCGGTCGCGTCGGGCGAGAACACCCGGAGCGTCACGCCGTCGATGGCGGCGGGCGCCTGGCGGGTCGCCGTGACGTCGGTGAAGCGGGCGCGCTCGCGGGACACGAAATGGCCGGCCGTGTAGCCGAGCCCGAAGACGAACAGGTTCATGCGGCTCAAAAGCCCTGTCTCACGGGGGATGCCGTCTTATGCAGGGCGCTGCCCTGCACCCGCCAGAGGGCTCGCCCTCTGGACGCCCGAGTTTTTCGCAAGATCCCATTCGGCCAGCACGTCGGGATCCTCCTCGTCGGGCGGTGGGGCGGGGGGCAGGCGCCCGAGGCGGGCGAGCGCCCACACCGCCATGCCGCGCACCAGGGGCGACGGATCGTCGAGCAGGCGCGCCGCCTCGCCGGCAAGCGCCTCGTCCCCCGAATTGCCGATGGCGATCAACACGTTGCGCAGGAAACGGTCACGCCCGGTGCGCTTGATCGGCGTGCGGGCGAAGCGCGTGCGGAACTGCGCTTCGTCGAGCCTTGCCAGCTCGGCGAGGGGAGGGGCTGCCAGGTCCTCGCGGGCGCGGAGCCGGGTCTCCCGGGTGGCGGTCGCGAACTTGTTCCACGGGCATACCGCCAGGCAATCGTCGCAGCCGAAGACCCGGTTGCTCATCGGCACCCGGAACTCCGGCGGGATCGGCCCCGCATGCTCGATCGTCAGGTAGGCGAGGCAGCGCCGTGCATCCAGCTGGTAGGGCGCCGGGAAGGCGTTCGTCGGGCAGGCGTCGAGGCAGCGCCGGCAGCGGCCGCAATGGTCGCCCTCAGCTGCGTCCACCGGCAGCTCCACATTCGTATAGATGGCGCCGAGCAGCAGCCAGTTGCCGAAATCCCGCGACAGCAGCACGCTGTGCTTGCCCTGCCAGCCGAGTCCGGCGGCGGCGGCGAGCGGCTTCTCCATCACCGGCGCGGTGTCGACGAAGACCTTGACCTGGCCTCCGGCCTTGGCCGCGAAGGCGCCGCCCAGCTCCTTCAGCTTGCCCTTGATGACGTCGTGGTAGTCGCGCCGCCGCGCGTAGACGGCGATCGACCCGCGGGACGGATCCTGGAGCGCCGCCAGCGGGTCGCCGTCCGGCCCGGCATTGACGCCGAGCATCGCGATGCTGCGCACCTCCGGCCAGAGGCGCGCCGGATCGGCCCGCTCCCCCGTCCGCTCCTCCATCCACGTCATCGTGCCGTGGTGCGAAGCGGCGAGCCAGGCGGCGAGGCGCTCGGGCAGGGCCGGCACCGCGTCGGGCCGGGTGATCGCCAGGGTGTCGAAGCCCAGCACCCGGGCGCGGGTCTCGAGGAAACGGCGGAGGGCTTCGGGTGTGAGCAGGGTTGGGCGCGTCAGAAATCCAGATCCGCGTAATGGTCGGCCGGCGCCATCCCGGCCACCCGGTCGGCGAGCAGGCTGCGGAAGGAGGGGCGCGACTTCACCCGCGCGTACCAGTTCCGCGCCATCTCGTCCTCGTCCCACGGCACGTCGCCGAGATAGTCGACGCAGGACAGGTGCGCCGCGGCAGCGAGGTCGGCATAGGTCAATTGGCTGCCCGCCAGCCAGTTCCGCCGCGAGATCAGGTAGCCGATGTATTTCAGGTGGTAGCGCACGTTGCTGCGCGCCGCCCGGATCGCGTTCATGTCCGGCGGACCGCCGCCGTGCTGCGAGGTCATGAAGCGCTTGTGGATCTTCTCGGTGACGAGGTAGCCGGTCACCTCCTGGTCGAACTTCTGCAGGAACCAGTCGAGGAGGCGGCGCACCTCGACCCGGGCGGCGGGGGATTCCGGCAGCAGCCGCGACCCGCCCAGCCCCAAGCCCCGGGTCTCGTCGAGGTACTCGGCGATGATGCCGCCGCCCGGCACGGCGAGCCCGCCCTCCTCGACCAGCACCGGGGTGGTGCCGGCCGGGTTCATCATCAAGAAGTCCTCCCGGCGCTCCCACGGGCGTTCTTCGACGAGCTGGGGCTCCATGCCCATCTCGGCCATGATGAGGCGCACGAAGCGGGAATGCGGGCAGAACGAGGAATGGTGGAGCGTCGCCATGCGGGGCCGTTTCGCGCTTCGTCTGTTGGCTGGCCTTGAAGGTCGGCTCGCGGTGGGTCGTGTCCGTCAGGATTGGCCCGGACGTGATTAACGTCCGGTCACCGGTTCATAGAAAACTTTCGGCATCCTTAACATGGGTGGTGCGGGCTGGTAACCGAGCCTCAACCCTAATGGTGCGAGGCTCCGCCGAGAGGCTGAGAGCTCCGGCATGCGCTTCACCACAGACTTGCCATAGAGGTGGCGCTGGACCGCCGGCGAGAGCGCGGCTTGAAGCCGGGCCCCGTTCCTTCATCCCCGCCGGACGCGGTCGCGACCGCCCGCGGCGCGACCACGAGAGCAGACGACATGACGACGGCGACATCGAGGGCGGGCGGGCCCGCTCGCGGCATGACTTCCCGGTTAGGCAGGGCTTGCGGACGGGGAGCGCGGTGATGGACGTCGCCAGCATCGGCAAGGCCGTCCTGCTCGCCCTCGTCGAGGGCGCGACCGAGTTCATCCCGGTCTCCTCGACCGGGCACCAGCTCCTCGTCGGCCACTTCATCGGCTTCGAATCGCCCAACAACACCTTCGAGGTGCTGATTCAGCTCGGCGCCATCCTGGCGATCGTCGGGGTCTATTTCCGCCAGCTCCTCGACCTGCTGCGGCGTGCGCCCAGCGATCCGAACGCCCGCCGCTTCATCCTGGCGATCCTGATCGCGTTCCTGCCCGCCGCGATCATCGGCGGCCTGTTCTCGAAGTACATCAAGTTCTACCTGTTCAATCCCTGGATCATCTGCTCCACGCTGGTCGCCGGCGGCCTCGTGCTCCTCGTCATCGACGAGACCGAGATCGAGCAGAAATACGACGACGTGCACCAGTTCTCGCTGCCGATGGCCTTGAAGATCGGCCTGTTCCAGTGCCTGGCGATGATCCCTGGCGTGTCGCGGTCGGGCGCCACCATCGTCGGCGCCATGCTGATGGGCTCGGGCAAGCGCGCCGCCACCGAGTTCTCGTTCTACCTCGCCATGCCGACCATGGCCGGCGCCTTCGCCAAGGACCTGCTCGACAACTACAAGAACCTGTCGAAGGACGATGTCGGGCTGATCGCCATCGGCTTCGTGGTGGCGTTCCTGTCGGCCCTGTTCGTGGTCCGCAAGCTCCTCAACTACGTCTCCCGGCACGGCTTCTCGCTGTTCGCCTGGTGGCGCATCATCGTGGGGGCTGCGGGCTTCGCCGGGTTGATCGTGTTCGGCTGACGAAAGGGGGGCGACGCCCCCGTGACGGCACTCGACCATGGGCGGGTCGCGCGGCTATGTCGTGGTCAGGAAACGACCCGCGCCACGAGGACCCGCCATGGACGATACGACGCTCGCCGCCGCGTTTCCGGCCGCCACGGAGGCGCAGTGGCGTGCCCTGGTGGACGGGGTGCTGAAGGGCGCCGATTTCGGCAAGCGGCTGGTGCGCCGCACGCCGGACGGCATCCCGGTCCAGCCGCTCTATCCGCCGGCCGACGCCGCCCCCCAGCCCGGCCGCACGGCGCCCGGGCGCTGGCGGGTGAGCCAGCGGGTCGACCATCCGGATCCCGCCGAGGCCAACGCGCTCGCGCTGACCGACCTCGACGGCGGCGCCGACGCCCTGACCCTGGTGATGGCCGGCAGCCCCGCCGCCCGCGGCTTCGGTCTCCCCGGGCCCCAGGCCCTGGAAGCGGCGCTCGACGGCGTGATGCTGCCGCTGATCGGCCTGCGGCTTGATGCCGGAGCCGTCGCGCCCGAGGCCGCCAGGGCGCTCCTCGCTCTCGCCACGGCCCGTGGCGAAGATCTTTCCGCCCTCGACATCGATCTGGGCCTCGATCCGGTCGCCGTGCAGGCCGCGACCGGGGCGGCGCCGTCCTGGCCGGGCCTCGCCGACCTCCTGCGCGAATTCGAGGCGCAGGGGTTTTCCGGCCGCGCCTTCCTGGCCGACGGCCGCCCCTTCCACGAGGCCGGCGCCGGCGAGGCGCTGGAACTCGCCTGCCTCCTCTCCGGAGCCCTCGCCACCCTGCGGGCGCTCGAGGCCGGCGGGCACGGCCTGGAGCGCGCCCGCGCCGCCCTGGCCTTCCTGCTCGTGGCCGATGCCGACGAGTTCCTGACCGTGGCGAAGACCCGGGCCCTGCGCCGCCTCTGGGCGCGGGTCGAGGAGGCCTGCGGCCTGACGCCGGCGCCGATCCGCCTGCACGCCGAGACCGCCTGGCGCAGCACCACCCGGCGCGACCCCTGGGTCAACATGCTGCGCGCCACCACCGCCGTGTTCTCGGCGGGCCTGGGCGGGGCCGACGCGATCACGGTGCTGCCCTTCACCGCGGCGATCGGGCTGCCCGACGCCTTCGCGCGCCGCTGCGCCCGCAACACCCAGCACGTCCTCCTCGACGAGGCCAATCTCTGGCGCGTCGCCGATCCGGCGGCCGGTGCGGGCGGGTTCGAGGCGCTGACCGACGCGCTCTGCGCCGAGGCCTGGGGGCTTTTCCAGGCGATCGAGCGGGAAGGGGGGATCGCCGAGAGCCTGCGCTCCGGCGCGCTCGCCGGCCGCCTCGCGGCGTTGCGGGACGCTCGCGACACGGATCTCGCCACCCGCCGCCAGCCGATCACCGGCACCAGCGAGTTCCCGGACCTGCACGAGGCGCCCGTAGCGGTGCTGAGTCCCGCTCCGGCCGCCGACGCCCTGCCGGAGGGCGCGCTGCCGTCCCGGCGCCTCGCCGAGCCCTACGAGGCCCTGCGCGACGCCTCCGACGAGATTCTCGCCCGCACCGGCCGGCGCCCGCGCGTGTTCCTGGCCAATCTCGGACCCTTGAGCGCCTTCAACACCCGCGCCACCTTCGCCCGCAACGCCTTCGAGGCCGGCGGCCTCGAGGCGGTGACGAACGAGGGTTTTTCCGATCACGCCGCCCTAGTCGAGGCCTTCCGGGCGTCGGGCACGACTCTCGCCTGCCTGTGCTCCTCGGACGCGGTCTATGCCGAGGAGGCTTTGCCCGCCGCCGAAGCCCTGAAAGCGGCCGGCGCCACCACGCTCTTCCTCGCCGGCAAGCCGGGCGAGCTCGAAGCCCCCTTGCGGGCAGCGGGCGTCGCCCACGACCTCTATGCCGGCTGCGACCTGGTGACACTGCTGGGGCGGGCGCAAGAGGCGGCGAAGGCCTGAAGCCGGACATTGCATCCCGGGCCGGTGCCGTCCGGCCCGGGACGCCCTATCTCGTGGGCACCGTGACCGAGATCCTGTTCTACCACATGCAGCGCCAGCCCCTGGAGACGGTGCTGCCGAGCCTCCTGGAGAAATCCCTGGAGCGGCAATGGCGCGTCGCCGTGCAGGCGACGAGCGAGGAGCGGCTCCAAGCCCTCGACGACCACCTCTGGGTGTTCTCGGAGGAGAGCTTCCTGCCCCACGGCACCGACCGCGACCCCGATTGCGCCACTCAGCCGGTGGTGCTGACCCTGCGCGACGCCAACCCGAACGGCGCCTCGATCCGCTTCCTGGTCGAGGGTGCGGCCCTGCCCGACGACGCGGGTGCCTACCAGCGCATCTGCATCCTGTTCGACGGCACCGACCAGGATGCCCTGCTTCACGCCCGCGAGCAGTGGCGCGGCGCCAAGGAGGCCGGCCACAGCGTCGCATACTGGCAGCAGGACGAGCGCGGCCGCTGGCAGAAGAAGGCGTGAGGCGGGATCGGCGCCTTCCGTGCTGTCGATATGACGCGCATTTCTCCTCTCCCGGGCGGACACAGATATCCGGGGAAAGGAAAGGGCGCGGGTTCCCGCCTCTCCCCGCGGGCGGGGAGAGGGCTGTGCTTCCGTTCAGGAAGCGCAGCGAGCTGCGAACCGCAGGTTCGCCGCGAGGGTGAGGGGGAAGTGCCGGAAGAGGCTCATCCGGAGACACCCCCTCACCCTCGCGCTTCGCGCTCCTTTCGTCCCCGCCGAGGGGGACGAAAGCCTCTCCCCGCCCGCGGGGAGAAGGGATCCCGCGCCTGATCTTTCTCGGGAGAGGGGGCGGAGATCGTTGGACGAACCAGGGCCCCGGCCCGCGAGGAGACGTCATGACCCACCTCACGACCCGCATCCTCGCGCTCGCGGCCGCCCTGCTGCTGGGACCCGCGCCGTTGCTGGCGCAGCCCGCCCGTCAGGAGAATCGCCAGGAGGCGCGCCAGCCGGAAGGCCGGCGGCTGCCGCCCGACGCGACGACCCAGCACAGCCTCACGCTCTCCGACGGCCGCGTTCTCAGCTTCACCGCGGTCGCCGGCAGCCTGCCGCTGGTCGACGAATCCGGAAAGCTCCAGGCCGAGATCGCCTTCACGGCCTTCACCCTGCCGGAGCGCGAGGCGGGCAGGCGGCCGGTCACTTTCGCGGTCAATGGCGGGCCGGGCGCGGCCTCGGCCTATCTCAACCTCGCGGCGGTCGGGCCCTGGCGCCTGCCGCTCGACGGCCCGAGCATCAGCCCCTCGATGCCGCCGACGGCGGTCCCGAACGACGAGACCTGGCTCGACTTCACCGACCTCGTCTTCATCGATCCCGTCGGCACCGGCTACAGCCGCGCCGCCGGCGACGACGGAAAGCGCTACTACGGCGTCGAGAGCGACGCGGCCGTGCTGTCGGCCGCCATCGCCCGCTGGCTGCGCACCAACGACCGGCTCGCCTCGCCAAAATTCTTCCTCGGTGAGAGCTATGGCGGCTTTCGCGGGCCGCTGATCGCCCGCAAGCTCCAGGACGATGTCGGCGTTGGCCTCTCGGGGCTGGTGCTGCTCTCGCCGGTGCTCGATTTCGGCTATCTCCAGCCGCCGCGGCACAACCCTCTCGGCGCGGTGACGCGGCTGCCCTCGCTCGCCGCCGCCGGCCTGGAACGGCGCGGCGAGACGCCCGATTCCGCCCGGATGCGGGAGGCCGAGGCCTACGCCACCGGCCCCTACCTCGCCGACCTCCTGCGCGGGCCCGCCGATTCCGCCGCCACCGAGCGGATGACCGAGCGCGTCGCGGCGCTCACCGGGCTCGATCCCGCGCTCGTGCGCCGCCAGGCCGGCCGGGTCGCCGGTTCGAGCTACCAGCGCGAGGCCGACCGCGACTTAGGGAGGGTGTCGAGCGCCTACGATACCGGCGTCACCGGCTGGGACCCGGATCCGAGCGCCGCGCAGAGCCGCTTCGCCGACCCGATCCTCACCGCCATGCAGGCGCCGCTCACCAGCGCCATCGTCGATCTCACCGCCCGCACCCTGAACTGGCGGGTGCCGAACCTGCGCTACGAGCTCCTCAGCAACGCGGTCAACGGCAGTTGGAACTGGGGTGGCGGCCGCTCGCCGCCGGAGGTGGTGAGCGAGCTGCGCCAGGCGCTCGCCCTCGACGGAGCGATGCGGGTGCTGGTCGCCCACGGCTACACCGACCTCGTCACGCCCTACTTCGCCTCGAAGCTGATCCTCGACCAGATCCCACCCTACGGCCGCGAGACGCGCCTCTCCCTCTCGGTCTATCCCGGCGGCCACATGTTCTATTTCCGCAAAGCCTCGCGGGCGGCCTTGCGCGGGGACGCGCTCCGCCTCTACGAGACGGCCCTGGCCGCGCGGCAGGGCGGCAACGACGGACGATGACGGGCGGGACACGATGCGGCGGACGGTGATCGGAATCGCCCTGACGGGACTCGCCGCGGTGGCATTGCCCCTGGCCGGCTGCAGCAGCACCGACCGGGCCGCCCCGCCGGTGAACCTCGCGACCCCGGTCAAGCCGCCTCCGCCGCCCGCCCCGGCCTGGGGCCCGGTCCTGGCGCCGGACGGCAGCTGCACCGGATCGGTCCCCGCGACCGCGACCGAGATCGCCCCCGGCATCGCCGAGTGCGAGCTGGTGCGGCTGAAGGGCAAGCCCCCGACCGACGTGCTCGTCGGCGAGAGCGGGCGGGGCCAGCGCGAGGTCCAGGTGCTCTACACCGAGCCCGGCGCGAAGGAGTTGTACTTCTTCGTCAACAACCGCCTCGACCGGATCGTGAAGTAGGGCAGGGGCCCCTCCATGATCCCGGACGGCCGCCCGCGCGACGGGTGCGCGGTGGCCGCATCATGCGCTAAATTCAACGACGACAGGCACTCCCCACCGGTCCGGGGACGTCCGCAGGCCGGCAAAAGGGACCACGAGCCTCATGCGTGAACCGAATGCGGTCGATTTCTGGCGCGGCATCGCCCTGATCACGATCTTCATCAACCACATCCCGGGCAACGTCTTCCAGAACTACACCTATTCCCAGTACGGGATCTCGGACGCGGCCGAGCTGTTCGTGTTCCTGGCCGGCTGGTCGATCGGCATCGCCACCCGCGGCCGCGACGGGGTGCCGGAGCCGGCCCTGCGCACGGTGCTGCGGCTGGTCTCGCGCATGGTCGAGGTGTACCGGGCGCAGCTCGTCATCACCGCCATCGCCCTGGCGATGCTGGCGGGCGCGGCCCTCTACCTCGACAACCCGCTGCTGGTGGAGTGGCACAATGCCGGGCCGATCTTCAGCGATCCGATCCAGGCCACCGTCGGCTGGGTGACGCTGCTGCACCAGCTCGGTTTCTTCAACATCCTGCCGCTCTACGTCGTGCTGCTCGGGCTGGCGCCGGCCTTCGTGCTGCTGTCGCGGGTGCATCTCGGCCTCGCGGTCGGGATCTCGGCCCTGCTCTACGCCGTGAGCCTGGTCTTCGAGATCAACATCCCGAGCTGGCCGGTGGAGGGGCACTGGTTCTTCAACCCGCTGTGCTGGCAGCTGCTGCTTGTGCTCGGCTTCGCGGCGCATGAGTGGCGGCGCAGCTCGGAGCGGTTCCTGGCCTGGCGCCGCAAGCTGATGCCGCTCGGAATCGTCATTGTGCTCGTCGGCGCGGTCCTGTCCTGGTTCAACCTGCGACCCGATCCCCTGGCGGTGCCGGAGCCGCGGCTGCTCTTCATCTTCGACAAGTCCTACTTGTCGCCGGCCCGGTTGGTGCATTTCCTCGGGGTGCTCCTCGCCTTCCAGGGCGTGTTCGCCCTGGTTCAGCCGCGGGCGCGCTGGCTCACCCGCCAGCTCGCCGGCCTCGGGCGCAATTCCCTTGCCGTGTTCTCGGTCGGCTCGGTCGCCAGCCTCGGTGCACAACTGATTCGTTTCTGGAGCGGGGGAGGTTTCGCGACGGACCTATTCGTCGTAGGATGTGGGCTGGCCTCACTCTCCTTCACGGCATGGTTCGTCGAATGGCGCTCTCGCTCTCCCCGTCCCTCCTCGGCGGCGTGAGCCTCGCCTTGGTCTCGTGCCTCGGCTTCGCCGTGCAGGCGCAGTCGACGACGCCCCAGCCCGCACAGGTCCAACCTGGACAGGCCCAGCCGGCCCATGCCGAGATCCCGGCGCTCCAGGCGACCGCGTCGGGGCTGGACGCGCCCGATCCGAGCCTCTCGCCCGAGTGCCGGGTGCCGGGCTCCAAGCTCTACACGCTGGCCAAGCTCAAGGCGGTGAAGAAGGCGCTGGTCGAGCACCGGGCGGTCCAGGTCCTGACCATCGGCTCCAATTCCGGCGGCATCGGCACCGCCGCCACCTACCCGGTGCGGCTGGAGGACGCGCTCACCCGCTCGCTCCCCGACATCGAGGTGACGGTGGAGAGCCGCGGCGTCTCGGGCGAGATCGCCTTCGGGGCGGCCGAGCGCCTGCGCAACCAGGTGGCGGAGATCGAGCCCGACCTCGTGGTCTGGCAGGTCGGCGGCAACGACGCGCTCGCCCGCGTCGACATCGAGGATTTCTCGCAATCGCTGGCCGAGACGGTCGCCTGGATCAAGTCGCACGGGATCGACGTCGTGCTGGTCGATCCGCAATATACCGCGAGCCTCGCCAAGGACGACTACTATCGTCAGTTCGTCCAGGCGATCCAGAAAGTCGCCGAGCGCGAGCAGGTGCCGCTGGTCCAGCGCTACGAAGCGATGCGCTACCTCGCCACGCGCGCGATCAGCGCGCTCAAGGGCGAGTCGCGGGGCGACACGGCGCAGTCCGGCGCCGGTTTCCGCCTGGCCGATCTCGGCTACCGCTGCATGGCCGAGCACGTCACCCGGGCGATCACTGTCTCGCTGCTCCAGCCGGACGTGGCGCCGGTGAAGGCGACGGCGCCGGTTCCGGCGAATTGAGGGCGCCCCGACGGGCTGCAGCACGTCGGTCGACTATCACCGTTACAACTCTCCACGTCATCTCGGGGCTCGCCACAGGCGAGAACCCGGGATCCATAACCGCCGATGTTCGAGAATGAGGCGGATCGCGTTCCGCTTTGTCCCAGGAGCGTCGGCGGTTATGGATCCCGGGTTCCGCTGCGCGGCCCCGGGATGACGATGGTGCGTGTCAAAGCCGCCGAGAACCTCCGGCGTACCGGGAAGGGACCATGCTGAAACCCTGGCTGATCGCCGCCGCCTCCTGCATCGCCTTCCTCACCACGATCCCCGCCCCCCGCGCCGCCGAACCCCTGCGCCTCGTCCTCGCCACCGCGACGCCCGGCGGCGGGTTCCCGGCCTATGGCGCGGCGCTGGCGGCGGCCCTCCGGGAGGTGGATCCGGACCTCACTCTGGAGTTGCGCGCCAGCAAGGGCTCGACCGAGAATCTGGTGCTCCTGCGTGACGGCAAGGTCGATCTCGGCCTCGTCCAGGGCGAGTACGCCTACGAAGCGCTCGAAGGGCAGGGTGCACCGGCGGTCACGGTGGTCGCGCCGGTCTACGCCGCACCCGGCCTGTTCGTGGTGCCGGCGGCGAGCCCGGTGACGCGCATCGACGACCTGCGCGGGCAACCTGTTGCCCTCGGCACGAAGAGCTCCGGCCTCACCGCCATGGGCCGAACCGTCCTGCGTGGCTCCGGGATCGACCCCGAGCACGACATCCGCCCGATCCTCCTGGATCACGCCGGCGACGGCCCGGCACTGGTGCGCGACGGACGGGCGGCGGCCCTGTTCGGCGGCGGCACCGGCTGGCCGGGCTTCCGGACCATGGCCGAGGCGCCGGGCGGCGCCCGCTTCCTCGGCCCCCCGGCGGCGGCGATCCCTGCGATCCTGGCGGCGAGCCCGTCCCTGCGGCGCATCACCGTCGCGCCCGGCACCTTCCCGGGCCAGAACGTGGCGATCGAGACGGTGGGATCGTGGAGCTTCGTTCTCGGCCGGCCCGGCCTCGACCCGGCCGCGGTGACCCGCCTCGTCGCGGCGATCGACAGGGCGAAGCCGGCCCTCGCGCGGCTCTTGCCGCACGAGCGGCCGAGCGACCCGCGCAACTTGAAGGAGGCCGTCCCGGCGGCCTGGCTGCATCCCGCGACGGCGGCCTTCCTGCGGGACAAGTAGGGTACGGAGACCGCACCAGCCGGTGTGATCCTGTGGACACAGCGATCGCAACATTATTACATTGCGTTTCTAGATGTTGCTCCCCGGCGGGCAGCCTGCCATGGATGGCGCCGCCAAGGTTCCCCGGGCGCGAGCCCGTGGGCGAAGAGGGAATCCGGTGAGTCCCGACGGGACGATGCCGGGGCTGCCCCCGCAACTGTGAGCGGAGAGGTTCCGCCGCCGACCGCCACTGGTGCGCCTGCACCGGGAAGGCCAGGCGGGATCTGTGATCCGCGAGCCAGGAGACCTGCCTTGAGCGCGCGCCGTCCGGCGCGGTCACGTCCCACGGGCGGTGCGGCCCGGAGGAGCGCTCGGGCCCTGCGCCGCGCGATCGCGCGAACGCAGCCTGCCGCTCGCCCGGATCCGCGTCGCGCGGCAACAGTCGAGTACGCTCCCGTGAAACGCCGTCCGCCGTCCCCCAGCGCTCCGTCCGCTCACCTGGCGCCCCACCGGCGTCGGTACGGCGCGACCCTGGCGACCGCGCTCGCCCTCGGCGCCGCGGTGCCTGAGGCCCGGGCCCAGGAGACCATCGCCCTCGACGAGGTCGTGGTGGAGGGCCCGCGCCCGCCCGTGCCGGGTCCGAGCCTGCCGGTGCTCCCGACGACCGCCGCCGGCACGATCGGCCTCATCGGCCCGACCCCGGGCTTTCGCGCCGACCGCGCCGTCAGCAGCACGAAGACCGACACGCCCCAGCGCGACGTGCCGCAGGTCGTCACCGTCGCTCCCCGCGAGGTCATCACCGATCTGGCGGCGACGCGGGCCGAGCAGGTCCTCGCCTACACGCCGGGCATCGTGCAGCAGAACAATTTCGGCGGCCTCTCGCCCCTCGGCTACGCGGTGCGCGGCGTCGCCACGGCCGAGATCTACAAGAACGGATTTCCCCTCGCCCGCGGATTCCCGCCCCAGCAGGATGCCCAGAACATCGAGCGGATCGAGGTGCTGAAGGGACCGGGCGGCGGCCTGTTCGGCCGCAGCGACCCGGGCGGCCTCGTCAACATCATCACCAAGCAGCCGACGCGGGAGCGCTTCGTCGAGATGGGCGGGCTCTGGGGCTCGTTCGAACAGGTCCGCGGCACGGTCGATGCCGGCGGCAGCCTCAACGAGGAGGGCACGCTCCTCTACCGCTTCAACCTCGCCGCCGGACGCCAGAACAGTTTTCGGGATTTCGTCGACGGCGACCGGCTCCTCGTCGCCCCGGTGGTGAGCTGGCAGGTCACGCCCGACACGCGGGTGACGGTCGAGACCGAATTCTTGCGCAACCGCGCGGTGTTCGACCGCGGCATCGTGGCGATCAACGGGCAGCTCGGCGCCTTGCCGATCTCCCGCTTCCTCGGCGAGCCGGGCCAGAGCATCCACCAATCCAGCGACATGATGCAGGTGCGGGTCGACCATCGCTTCGACGCCGACTGGCAGATGCGGCTCGCGACCTATTTCAACACCGGCGCGCTGACCGGCGAGGCGGTGGAGGTAAGGGGGATCGCCGCCGACAACCGCACGGTCCTGCGCGACCGCAACCTGCGCAATTACCGCTGGGACGTGGCGATCGGGCAGGCCGAGCTGGTCGGGCGCTTCGACACCGCCGGGATCGGCCATACCCTGCTCCTCGGCGTCGAGCGCGAAAGCACCGATGCCCGCTACCAGCAGGTCCGCTCGCGCTTCCGCCAGACGCCCTATTCCCTCGACATCTACGCCCCGGTCTACGGCCGGCCGCTGCCGCCCTTCGCCTTCCAGACCAACGGCTTCGAGCAGGTCACCAACACAGCCTTCTACGTCCAGGACCAGATCGCTTTCAGTCCGGAATGGAAGGCGCTCGTCGGGGCACGGTTCGACGTCTTCGAGCAGTCGTTCCGGGAGCGGACCACCGGGCTCCAGACCGACCAGACCTACTTTGCCGCCTCGCCCCGGGCCGGGCTCGTCTATCAGCCGCTACAGGCGCTCTCCTTCTACGCCAATGTCGGCACCAGCTTCCGGCCGAATACCGGGCCCGACGCCTTCGCGGCGGCGCGAAGCGGGCCCTTCGCGCCGGAGAGCGGCCTCGGCTACGAGGTCGGCACCAAGCTCGACCTGTTCGGGGGCGCCTTGAGCCTCACCGGCGCCGCCTTCCGGGTCGAGCGGCAGAACGTCCTGACTGCCGATCCCAACAATTCCGGCTTCTCGCTCGCGGCCGGCGGCGTCCGCAGCCAGGGCTTCGAGTTCACCGCGTCCGGCCAGATCACGCCGGAGATCAAGCTGCTCGCCGGCTACGTCTTCGCCGACGCGGTGATCACCAAGGACAACGTGCTGCCGGTCGGCGCGCCCTTGATCAACGTGCCGCGCCACTCCGGCAGCCTGCTCGCGGTCCACGAGGTGCAGGAGGGCCCGTGGAAGGGCTTCGGCCTCGGCGGCGGCGTACGCGCCGTCGGCGAGCGAGCCGGCGACGCCAATGCCAGTTTCCGGCTGCCGGGCTACATCGCAGTCGATGCCCTGGCCTATTACCGCTGGGAGAATGTCCGGTTCGGCCTGAACGTCGAGAACGTGTTCGACACCACGTATTACGAAAGCTCGCTCAGCGCGCTCCGGGTCTATCCGGGAGCGCCGCGCCGGTTCACCGGCACCCTGTCGGTGCGGTTCTGATGGTGGCGCTGCGCAAGGGCGATGCCGGCCGCGATGCCGCCGCCGCCCGCGCCCGGCGCTACCGCCGGGACCTCGCGCCGGTGCTCGCCGTGATCACTGCCGAGACCGGCGGAACGCCTGAGGGCATCGCCGCCTCGCTGACCCGGCGCGGGGTGCGCAAGCCCCGCGGCGGCCCGATCTGGACGCCGCCGGACGTGCGCCGGCTCCTCGCCCGCCTCGCCACCGAGACCGGATCATGACGGCAGCGTCCACGTCTACGCCCATGACCGCCCCACGCATCGGCGCGGTCGACGCCCTGCGCGGCCTCGTCATGCTGCTGATGCTGGTCGACCACGTCCGGGAGACGTTCTTCCTGCACGCCCAGGTCCGCGACCCGATGGACCTCGCGGTCACCGCCCCCGATCTGGTGATGACGCGGCTGACCTCGCATCTCTGCGCGCCGGTCTTCCTGCTGCTCACCGGCCTCTCCGCCTGCCTCTACGCGGGCAAGCACGGCACGGGCGCGGCCTCGCGCTTCCTTCTCACCCGCGGCCTTTTTCTGATCGGGCTCGAGGTCACGCTCGTGAACCTCGCCTGGACCGGCCGGCTCCTGCCGCCGGTCCTCTACCTGCAGGTGATCTGGGCCATCGGCCTCAGCATGGTCGCGCTCGCGGGCCTGCTGCGGCTGCCGCGCCCCGCCCTGGTGGCGGTCGCCCTCGTGATCATGCTCGGCCACAATCTCCTCGACGGGATCGTGCTGGCACCGGGCCAGGCCGGCTATGTGCCGTGGTCGATCCTGCACCAGCGCGGCCTCATCGACCTGCCCTGGGGGGTGGCCCGCACCTCCTACCCGGTGCTGCCCTGGATCGGCGTCGCGGCGGCGGGCTACGCCCTCGGGCCGTGGTTCATCCTCGATCCCGATGCCCGGCGCCGCCGGCTCCTCGCTCTTGGGGCGGCGGCGCTCGCCGGCTTCCTGGTACTGCGGGGGCTCGACGTCTACGGCGAGCCGGTGCCGTGGCAGGCCGGCCCGACGATCGGGGCGACGATCCTGTCCTTCCTCAATCTCACCAAGTATCCGCCGTCGGCCTGCTTCCTGCTGCTCACGCTGGGTCTCGGGCTCTGGCTCCTCGCCCTGTTCGAGGCGCCGCCGGCCGCGCGCCTCGCCTGGCTGCGGGTGTTCGGAGGCGCGCCGCTGTTCTTCTACGTCGTCCATCTCTGGTTGTTGCGCGGGCTCTCTCACCTCGCGCTGGCCCTCGGCCTCGTCGGTACGTCCGGCCGGGTCGAGGCCGGATCCCCGGTGCAGCTCTGGTTGATCGCGGCGCTCCTCAGCCTGCCGCTCTACGGGGCGTGCCGCTGGATGGTGGGGCTGAAGCGGCGGAGGCGGCATCCAGTGCTGAGCTATCTGTAATGGCTCAGCTTCAGCCCTCGAAGCTCATGAGCGGTTTTGATACCCACCTCGTGATTCCGGGGCCGCGCAGCGGAGCCCGGAATGATCCTGTGGGGTGGGAACGTCATGCGCCACATTGACCGTTCAGCCGTACGAGACCTCACTGCCGCACGAACACACTCACCGAAATGACGTGATCCATCGTCACCCGGGCGGCCGGCGCGTTGACCGTCTGGTTCGTGTAGCCGACTTCCAGGGTCGACGTCCCGGCGAGCGGTACTTCCAACCCGACGAAGGTGCGGATGCGGTCGAAGCCGGCCTTCGCGCCCCAATCGGTGTCGTTGAGGGCGACGAAAGCCTCGGTCCAGGCCACGGCCGCGACGCCGCGCGTCTCATCGGTCAATGGCACCGTCGCGCGCAGCATCTGGCGCAGGCGGAAGCCCGTGTCCCGCCCGTTGGTCTGGAATCGCTGCTCGAATCGGGTGCGGAACGAGAGCTTGACCCGCTCGACCGTCCCGATCTCCCAGCCGAGCTGCTGGAAGCTGCGATCCTCCGCGAAGGCGCGCTGTCCGAGCGGCGTGTTCTCCACCCGGGCGTAGCCCTGGTAGACGGTGACGGCGTCGTTGATCTTCCACCCGATGGCCGGCCGCAGGATGAGCTGGTCGAGGTTCGCGATGCCCTCGCCGAAGCGCGGCTGCACCTCGGCGAACACCGCGAACGATCCGATGCTGCCGAAGGCCGTGGCGTTGATCCAGAGCTGCCCGTCGTGATCGACCTGCGCCGCCGCCGGCAGGCTCGCGCCGGCGAGCCCGAGGACGGGCAAGAAGACGCGTAGGAGAGGGAGCAGGCGTCCGGCCGCGATCATGCCCATTCCATCGGATGCGCCCGCGCGAATCGGGACGGGGCTCTCCTGAAGGCAAACGAGTGGGCGCGACGCTTTATTGCCGGCAAACCGGCAAGGTTTCACTTCTGTTGCAAGCGGGCCACGAACACCCGCGAAGCGCGGCGTCGACAGTCTATCCATGATCCGCGCCGGGACGCGGCCGCGACCATCGGGCCGCGCAATGAGGATGTTTTTTCTGGCAGGCTATTCGGCTTACCGACCGCCGCAAAAAGCCGGAACCCTTTCCGCCGGGACGAAGTTGCTAGCCCCAGATGAACTGAGGAGATCACCGATGCGGACAGTCTTCACAGCCGGTGCGGCAGCGCTCATCCTGGCCGGATGCTCGGTCTCGGCGATGGCCGAGGAGACCACCGTGATCCACCGCGACCGGGCGCCCGGCATCGCGGTCGAGCATCGCGAGGGCGTCGTCGAGCGCCGCGAGATCACCACCGGCAGCGTCGATTGCGGCTCCAAGACCGTCCACAAGGAGGACGGCATGGGCAACTCAAAGACCGTGCACAAGGAAGGCTGCAACTGACCGTCGGGCCTTCGACCAAGCGCAGCGGGCTGTTTCGACGGTCCGTTGCGCCTGTTTCATTCACCCGCGCTGGCGCGCCTTGCGGGCTGCGTATCGGGCGTCGCGTGCAGCCTTCTTTTCGACCTGGAGCGCCGCATTCGTCCGTGCGGCCTCGGTGGCGCGCTCCGCCTCCTCGGCGGCCGCGATCTCGCGCCGGCGCGCCTCCGCGGCCTGCGCCTCGGCCTCACGCGCCACACGGGCGGCTTCCAGCGCGGTCCGCTCGGCCTCGCGCTCGGCCAGTCGGACGGTCCGTGCCGCGGTGATCGCCTGCCGCACGGCGCGCCGCGCCGCGAAGGCCGGGTCGTCCTCGGTGGGCCGGGCCTGGAACCGGGCGAGCGCACCGGTCCGGGCCGCCGCGGCCGAGCCCAGCCGGTCGCCAAGTGATGCTTCCTTGAACTTGGACGCTTCCTTAAACTTGCCCATCGCTCAGACCCGGCTCAGGGCGAGGGAGCGAACCGGGCGCGAGAACCGGTCGGCGAGGTGCCAATGGAGTTCCCGGATGGAATGGTAACGGTAGGTCCGGTCGATCAGGTGGCTGATATCGTGGCTCTGGTCGTCGACCTGCTGCCAAATCTGCTGCACCTGGAAGGTCGCGGGCTCGATCGCCGCGCTGGTAGACTGCGAACTGAACGTGAAATTCACTCAAATGATCCAATGAAGGTCAGGCCTGCGCCGCGGCGCAGGGTGGGAGATGCGGACGAAACCATCCGCATCCCGGTACCGGAGCGTTACGCGGCGCGCAGGTTGCCGGCCGATTGCTTGCCGCTGCGGCGGTCGGTCTCCATCTCGTAGGAAACCTTCTGTCCTTCCGAGAGGGTCTGCATGCCCGACCGCTCGACGGCGGAGATGTGCACGAACACGTCCTTGCCGCCGTCATCCGGTTGGATGAAGCCGAAACCCTTCTGGACGTTGAACCACTTCACGGTGCCGATCGTCATTGTCGCATCCATAATCTGCAAGCGCATGGTGGAGCTCGGCACGCCGTCGGCAGCGCCAAGACTCGGATCAATCGACGGATTTGGAGCGAGTGGCAGAGCATGCGCCAGCGACAACGCGGCGGAGAGGCTCGGTAATCAGGCCAACAATCGATTCTGCATATTTAATTCAGTTTGCGGCAGGGCGCAAGGCATTCGAAAAAATATTACGCATGCTCGGCGGAACGACTGGAAAATCGCGTGAAAGCGGCGGGAATTTTCGGAAAATCATCCTGTAGAACGCTGCTCTCATACACGACGGTGCACGTCTACCGACCGCCCGGACGGGGGCCGCGATCGGTGCGGGATCCGCTCCGCGACACCCGGCTCCGGATCGCTCAAGCGGTGGCCGTCCCCGGGGCGGGCCAGCCGATGCAGGCCTCGTGGGCGCGAAAGTTGCGCAGCCACCAGCCCCAATCCTCCGGCACCAGCGCGAACGGGTCGGGATGCGCCAGTTCCCGCGCCGCCCAGACCGGCCAGTGCGGGTTCGACAGGGCCGGCCGGCCGAGGAAGACGAGGTCGATCAGTTCGTCGCGGATCACCCGGTCGGCCACCGCCGGCAGGCCGAGATTCCAGCTCACCCCGACCGGGATCCCGACCTCGCGCCGGACCCGCGTGCCGCGCTCGACCATGAACGACATCCGGGCGAAGGGCGGATCGGTCATCGCGTCGGTGTTGAAGCCGATCGACAGGTCGGCGAGGTCGAGGCCGTGCGCCTTCATCCGGCCGACCGCCACCACCGCCTCGTCGAACTGCACGCCGTCCGGGTGGAGATCGTCGGAGCCGAGCCGCATGGTGAGCGGCAGGCGCTCCGGCCATACCGCCCGCACGGCGTCCAGCGCCTCGAGGTGGAATCGCAACCGGTTGTCGAGGCTGCCGCCGTACCGGTCCGTGCGCTGGTTGGCGAGCGGCGAGAAGAAGCTCGCGCCGAGATAGCCGTGGGCGAAGTGCATCTCCAGCCACTCGAACCCGGCTTCGACGGCCCGGCGCGCGGCCTCCGCGTAGGCCCGGTGAATGGCGCCGATCTCCTCGACCGTCAGTTCCTCGACCGGGTAGGTGTAGCGGCCGCCGTAGGAGATGGGGGAGGGGGCCTTGAGCTGCCAGCCCTGGGGATGGTCCGGCGGCAATTGCAGCTTGCCCTCCCAGGGCTTCTGCTCGCTGCCTTTCCGCCCGGTATGGCCGAGCTGGATCGCCGGCACGCCGCCCATCTCCCGAATGATGCGGGCGACGCGGGCGAGGCCCTCGACGTGCCGGTCGTCCCAGATGCCCGCGCAGGCACTGGTGGTGCGCCCTTCCGGGGTGATCGCGATCTGTTCGGGGAAGACGAGCCCGAACCCGCCGGCCGCCCGCGAGCCGTAGAGCATCACGTGGTAGTCGCCCATCGCCCCGTCGACCGACCGGTGCATGGTCATCGGCGACATCGCGATCCGGTTGCGGAGCGTGACGTCCTTCAGGGTGAAGGGGCTGAACAGGTCGGGCATGCGGCCTCGCGGGATGACGCGGACACCCGGATGGTCCTGCCGGGAGGCCGCTCGCGAGGGTATGGGGCCGGAAGCGGGGCCGGCAAGGAAGCCTGCGCGACGAGGGCGATCCGTCGCGGGAGGCGCGACGCCCTCTGAACCCTCCCCCCTCTGCGGGGGAGGGTGGCCCCTGCGTCAGCAGGGGTCGGGAGAGGGGACGCCGCCCCCGGAGAAGACTGAACCGTTCTGAAGTGCGCGAGCTGATCAGCGTGGCGCTGCCCCTCTCCCGCCCGGCTCCGCCGGGCACCCTCCCTCGCAGAGGGGGGAGGGTTCGCGCGGGGAGCCCGAGACCGGTTACTTGATCCCGAGCTTCGCCTTCAGCAGCGCGTTCACCGCCGCCGGGTTGGCCTTGCCGCCCGTCGCCTTCATCGTCTGGCCGACGAACCAGCCGAGCAGGGTCGGCTTCGCCTTGGCCTGCTCGACCTTGTCGGGGTTCGCCGCGATGATCTGATCGATCGCCGCCTCGATCGCGCCGGTATCGGTGACCTGGCGCAGGCCACGGCTTTCCACGACCTGGCGCGGGTCGCCGCCCTCGCTCCAGACGATCTCAAACACGTCCTTGGCGATCTTGCCCGAGATGGTGCCGTCGCCGATGAGGTCGACGATCGCGCCGAGCTGGTCCGCCGAGACCGGGCTGTCCTCGATACCCTTGCCTTCCTTGTTCAGGCGACCGAAGAGCTCGTTGATGACCCAGTTCGCCGCGATCTTGCCGTCGCGGCCCTTGGCCACCGCCTCGAAGTAGTCGGCGGAGGCGCGCTCGGCCACCAGCACCGTCGCGTCGTAGGGCGAGAGGCCGTAGGCGTCGATGAAGCGCGCCTTCTTGGCGTCGGGCAGCTCCGGCAGCCCGGCGGCGAGGCCATCGACGAAGGCCTGATCGAATTCGAGCGGCAGCAGGTCCGGATCGGGGAAGTAGCGGTAATCGTGCGCCTCTTCCTTCGAGCGCATCGAGCGGGTTTCGCCCTTGTTCGGATCGAACAGGCGGGTCTCCTGGTCGATCGTGCCGCCATCCTCGATGATGGCGATCTGGCGCCGCGCCTCGACCTCGATCGCCTGGCCGATGAAGCGGATCGAGTTGACGTTCTTGATCTCGCAGCGGGTGCCGAACGGCTCGCCGGGCTTGCGCACCGAGACGTTGACGTCCGCGCGCAGGTTCCCCTTCTCCATGTCGCCGTCGCAGGTGCCGAGGTAGCGCAGGATGGTGCGCAGCTTCGTCACGTAGGCCTTGGCCTCCTCCGAGGAGCGCAGGTCCGGCTTCGAGACGATCTCCATCAGCGCCACGCCCGACCGGTTGAGGTCGACGAAGCTCATCGTCGGGGACTGGTCGTGCAGCGACTTGCCGGCATCCTGCTCGAGGTGCAGGCGCTCGATCCCGACCCGGATGCTCTCGCCATCGGGGAGATCGACCAGCACCTCGCCCTCGCCGACGATCGGGCTCTTGTACTGGCTGATCTGGTAGCCCTGGGGCAGGTCCGGATAGAAGTAGTTCTTCCGGTCGAACACCGAGCGGTGATTGATCTGCGCCTTGAGACCGAGGCCCGTGCGCACCGCCTGCGCGACGCATTCGCGGTTGATCACCGGCAGCATGCCGGGCATCGCGGCGTCGACCAGCGAGACGTTGTCGTTCGGCTCGGCCCCGAAGGCGGTCGGCGCGCCGGAAAACAGCTTCGAGCGGCTGGTGACCTGGGCATGGATCTCCATGCCGATCACCACCTCCCAGTCGCCCAGCGCGCCCTTGATCAGCTTCTTGGGGTTCACGGGAGCGTTCATGAGGGTCTCGGATTCTCGCACGATTGGCCCCTCTCCCGCGGGAGAGGGGACGGTTTCATGCCTAGTAGGAAGGGTGGCGCCGGCCGGTCAAGCGCGTCAAGCGCGCGGCGCGATCGCCCGCCGGGCACTGTAGCCGATGATCGCGTAGATCAGCGCCGCCGCGGTGCGCACCGGAAAGAAGGTCGGCAGCTCCCGCCCGATCGGCGCCGGCCACGGCACGCCGATCCCGGTCAGCACCCACGACACCAGCACCGAGCCGACCAGCGCGATCATCGCGACGAGCACGACCTTGCCGAACTGGTCCGCCTTCCAGCCGAGATAGAGCGCGAGGCCGATCAGGACCGGATCGAACGCCGCCAGGATCCAGACGGATGGCGGGTAATAGGGGACGGTCGGGTGGTTCACGCCCACCACGCCTGCGGCAGGGCGATGCGGCCCGCCGCCTCTTCGAGCACCTGGCCTGCGGCGAACAGGGTCTCCTCATCGAAGGGCCGGCCGATGAGCTGGAGGCCGAGGGGCAGGCCCTGCGCGTCGAGCCCCGCCGGCACCGCGAGGCCGGGCAGACCCGCCATGTTCACCGTCACGGTGAACACGTCGAGGAGGTACATCTCGACCGGATCGGCCTTCGCCTTCTCGCCGAAGCCGAAGGCGGCGGAAGGGGTGGTCGGGGTGAGGATCGCGTCGACGCCCGAGGCGTAGACTTCCTCGAAGTCGCGCTTGATCAGCGTGCGGATCTTCTGGGCCCGGACGTAATAGGCGTCGTAATAGCCGGCCGAGAGCACGTAGGTGCCGATCATGATGCGGCGCTTGACCTCGCGGCCGAAGCCGGCGGCGCGGGTCTGCTCGTACATCCCGACGATGTCCTTGCCCGGTACTCGCAAGCCGTAGCGGACGCCGTCGTAGCGGGCGAGGTTCGAGGAGGCCTCGGCCGGGGCAACGATGTAGTAGGCCGGCAGGGCATACTTGGTGTGCGGCAGCGAGACCTCGACGACCTTGGCGCCGGCCTCGCGCAGCCACGCGGCGCCCTGCTGCCACAGCCGCTCGATCTCGGCCGGCATGCCGTCGACCCGGTACTCCTTCGGGATACCGATGGTCAGGCCCTTGACGCCGCGGTTCACCGCCGCCTCGAAGTCGGGCACGGGCAAGTCGACCGAGGTCGTGTCCTTGTCGTCGTGACCCGACATCGAGGTCAGCAGGATCGCGGCGTCGCGCACCGTGCGGGTGATCGGCCCGGCCTGGTCGAGGGACGAGGCGAAGGCGACGGTGCCCCAGCGTGAGCAGCGGCCGTAAGTGGGCTTGATGCCGACCGTGCCGGTGAAGGCCGCCGGCTGGCGGATCGAGCCGCCGGTATCGGTGGCGGTGGCGCCCAGGCACAGGCGGGCCGCGACCGCGGCGGCCGAGCCGCCCGACGAGCCGCCGGGGACGAGCTTGGTATCGGAATCCTTGCGGCGCCACGGCGAGATCACCGGGCCGTAGGCGCTGGTCTCGTTCGACGAGCCCATGGCGAACTCGTCGAGATTGAGCTTGCCGAGCATCACCGCGCCGTCGCGCCACAGGTTGTGGCTGACGGTGGATTCGTAGTGCGGCTGGAACCCTTCGAGGATCTTCGAGCCCGCGGTGGTGACGACCCCGTGGGTGCAGAACAGGTCCTTGATGCCGAGGGGCAAGCCCTCGAGAGGCCGGGCCTCGCCGGCGGCGAGCTTCTGGTCGGCGACCTCCGCCATCGCGAGCGCCCGGTCGGGCGTCTCAAGCAGGTAGGCGTTGAGGAGGCGGGCCTTCTCCATCGCGTCGAGATGGGCCTGCGCCAGCTCCCGGGCGGAGAACTCCTTCGCCCGCAGGCCGTCGCGGGCCTGCGCCAGGGTGAGGTCGGTCAGCTCTGCCGGCTTGGTGCTCACGATCGTCCGTCCTGTCGCGGCCCGTCGGCCGCCATGGATGCGCTTACCTGGGTGCGCTTTGGGGTCGGTTCTCGGGTCGAGGTTACTCGACGACCTTCGGCACCACGAAATAGTTGTCCTCGGTCAGAGGCGCGTTGAACACGATCTCGCGGGCGTGCCCGCCATCGGTGATCACATCCTCGCGGCTCTTCATCGCCATCGGCGTCACCGAGGTCATCGGCTCGACGCCCGAGACGTCGACTGCGTCGAGCTGCTCGACGAAGGACAGGATGGCGTTCAGCTCGTCCTGGAGCGGCGCCACCTCGTCGTCGGTGACTGCGATCCGCGCCAGATGCGCGATGCGCCGGACCGTCTTGGCGTCGACCGACATGGGCACTCCGTTCCGACAAGCGGGAGACCGGGCGCGACACGGCCCGGCGGCCGGGTCACGGCCGCGGGGCGCTATAGCACCGGCTTTCGCGCTGCCGCAACGGGCGGAGGGTCAGGCCGCCGGGATCCGCAGCGGCAGCGCCGCGATGGCGTTGGTGCGGGCGTTCGGCACCTCGATCAGCACCGCCCGCGGCTTGAAGTGCCGGCGCGCCTCCGAGCCGCCGAGGTAGAGCACTGCGGCGGCGGTCACCAGCATCAGCTTGTGCTTGCGCTCCATCCGCCGGCGTGCCGGCACGGGAGCGGGGGCCGCGTCCGGGCGGCAAGCGGCATGGCGGCTTGCGCGGCCGATGGCGAGGATCGCGTCCGCCGGCACGCGCCGGCGGGGCGCGGCATCGGTCGGGACGCTCCCGTCGCGGTCGAGCGCCGCCGCGCCCGGGATCGGCTGCGCCGGATCGCCGGTGGGGCTCTGCTCCCGCCGGCCGGGAGCGATCGCGAAGGGAAGGATGTCGGCAGCCACGGACGACCTCGGTGAAGGGGGACGACAGGTTAACGTCTGGTTAATCCCACCGGCCCCACCCCGCCATGTCAACCTTTCGTTAACCTTAACGCTGCCAGGCGCGCCGCGACGGCCGCCCCGGGGGAGGGCGGCCGCCCTCGTTCTACTGCATCGTGACGGCGGTGCCCTTGTGCGGCACGATCACCTGCACGCCGCTGCCGTCCATGGCGGCGACGAAGCGGTCGGCGCTCGGATCGACGATCGGGAAGGAGCCGTAGTGGCAGGGGATCACGGCCTTGGGCTTGAAGAAGCGCGTGACGGCGAGGGCGGCGGTCTCCGCCCCCATGGTGAAGCGGTCGCCGACCGGCACCATCAGCACGTCGGGGCGGTAGATCTCCTGGATCAGCGCCATGTCGCCGAAGATGTCGGTGTCGCCCATGTGGTAGACCGTCGGCTCGCCCTCGGCGCGCACGATCACGCCGTTGGGCAGCCCGAGCGGCACCGTCACCCCGGCCTCGCTCATGCCGGCCGAGTGGTCGGCCCGCACCAGGCTGACCCGGAACCCCCCGACATCGACGGTGCCGCCGGTGTTCATCGGTTCGAATTGCGTCACGCCCTTCGAGGACAACCACATGCACAGGTCGTAGTTGGTGACGACCTTGGCACCGGTCTCGGCGGCGATCTCGACCGTGTCGCCGACATGGTCGCCGTGGCCGTGGGTGATCAGGATGTGGGTCGCGCCCTCGGTCGCCGCCTTGCGGTCGCCCTCGAAGGCCGGGTTGCCGCTGAAGAACGGATCGATCAACACGTGAGCGGAGCCGAAATCGAGGCGGAAGGTGGAATGGCCGAACCAGGTGATGCGCATCGGATGATCTCCGGGCGAGGATGTCTTCGGAGTGGGACTTGGCGGCCATCCGCCCGGACGTTGCGGCGGGGCGGGGCCGGCACCGCCTACCTAACGCGCGGAGGCCGGCCGTGAACCGGGAAGCGATCGAAGCCTTCGCGGCCGAGTCGCGCGGGGGTGCCCGCCTGCTCGGGCTCGACCTCGGCACCAAGACCATCGGGCTCGCCCTCTCGGACGTGCAGCGCCGGATCGCGTCGCCGCTGGAGACGATCAAGCGGGTCAAGTTCACGCCCGACGCGGCGGCCCTGGCGGGGATCGCGACGAAGCACGGGGTCGGCGGGCTGGTGGTGGGGCTGCCCCTCAACATGGACGGCAGCGAGGGCCCGCGGGTGCAATCGACCCGGGCCTTCGTGCGCAACCTGAAGCCGATCCTGCCCCTGCCGGTCCTGTTCTGGGACGAGCGCCTGTCGACGGCGGCCGTCACCCGCACCCTGCTGGAGGCGGACGCCTCGCGAGCGCGCCGCGGCGAACTCGTCGACAAGCTGGCCGCCGCCTACATCCTGCAGGGCTGCCTGGACGTGCTGGACGGGCTGCGGGAGGAGGGAGAGGACGATTTTTCGGAAGGGTAGGCGCGACGCCCCCTGAACCCTCCCCCCTCTGCGGGGGAGGGTGCCCGGCGGAGCCGGGCGGGAGAGGGGAACCACGTTTCCGGACGAGACTGAACCGTTCTGCCAGGCGCTACCTGGATCAGCGTCGCGCTCTACTCGCCCGCCACGCTCTTCGCCGCCGGCTTCTTCGCCGGAGCCTTCTTGGCCGCCGGCTTGGCGGCGGCACTCTTGGCCGGGGTTTTGCGCGCCGCGGGCTTCGGCTTCGCCTCGGCGGCCTCATCGCCAGAGACCTCCGCCTCGCCCTTGGCCGCGGCCTTCGTCTTGCCGGCGGCGGTCTTGCCGGCCGCCGTCTTGGCTGGCGCCTTGCGCGCCGTCTTCTTCTTCGTCCCACCCCCGGCCTCGCGCCGGGCCGCGATCAGCCGCAGGGCCTCGTCGAGCGTCACCGCCTCGGCATCCGCCCCCTTCGGCAGGGTGGCGTTGATCTCGCCGTCGGTGACGTAGGCGCCGTAGCGGCCGGCCTTGACGGTGACGGGCTTGCCGCTGTCGGGCGCAGTGCCGATCAGCCGGCCGGGATCCTGAACTGGTCGCCCGCCGCCCTGCTCCTTCTGGACGATCAGGTCGATGGCCCGGTTGGCGCCGACCTCCAGCACGTCGTCGTCCTTGCCGAGATTGGCGTAGGTCTTGCCGTGCTGCACGTAGGGGCCGTAACGGCCGATATTGGCCAGGATCGGCTCGCCGGTCTCCGGGTGGCGCGCCACCTCGCGCGGCAGCGAGAGGAGCTTCAGCGCTTTCTCGAGATCGACCGCCGAGGGTGACAGGCCGCGGGGCAGGGAGGAACGCTTCGGCTTCTCCGCGCCCTTCTCGGGCGAGGCCTCGCCGAGCTGCACGAACGGGCCGAAGCGGCCATCGCGCAACGTCACCGGCAGGCCGGTCTCGGGATCGTCGCCGAGCACCCGCACGCCGGGCTGGCCGCCTTCGCCGGAGCCCTCGCCGTCGCCGTCGAGCCCCGTCGCGTTGAGCTGGCGGGTGTACTTGCACTCGGGATAGTTCGAGCAGCCGACGAAAGCGCCGAACTTGCCGAGCTTGAGCGAGAGCTGGCCGCCGCCGCAGTTCGGGCAGGCGCGCGGGTTCGAGCCGTCGGCCTTGGCCGGGAAGATGTGCTCGGCGAGCAGCCCGTTGAGCGCCTCCAGCACCTCCGTCGTGCGCAGCTCCTTGGTCCCGGCGATCGCTGCGGAGAAGTCGCGCCAGAAGTCGCGCAGCACCGCCCGCCAGTCGATCTCGGCGTTCGAGACCCGGTCGAGCTGCGTCTCGAGGTCGGCAGTGAAATCGTACTCGACGTAGCGGCGGAAGAAGCTCTCGAGGAAGCCGGTGACGATCCGGCCCTTGTCCTCCGGCACCAAGCGCTTCTTGTCGATCTTGACGTATTCGCGGTCGCGCAGGACCTGCAGCACGGCGGCGTAGGTCGAGGGCCGGCCGATGCCGAGCTCCTCCATCCGCTTGACCAGGCTCGCCTCGGAGTAGCGCGGCGGCGGCTCGGTGAAGTGCTGGGTCGCGGCGATGCGCTCGCGGGTCAGCGCGTCGTCCTTGCGCATCGGCGGCAGACGGCGCGATTCCTCGTCCTCCTCGTCGTCCTTGCCCTCCTGGTAGAGGGTTAGGAAGCCGTCGAACTTCACCACCTGGCCGGTGGCGCGCAGCTCGATGCGGCGCGGCCCGACCTGAGCCACGATCTCGACCGTGGTGCGCTCGAGTTCCGCCGATTCCATCTGGCTCGCCACGGTGCGGGTCCAGATCAGCTCGTAGAGCCTGGCCTGCTCCGGATCGAGGAAGCGGGCGACCTCCTTCGGCAGCCGGCTGAGATCGGTCGGGCGCACCGCCTCGTGGGCTTCCTGCGCGTTCTTGGCCTTGACGCTGTACTTGCGCGGGGCGCCGGGCACGTAGGCGTCGCCGTACTCGGCGCCGATCACCTCGCGCGCCTGGGCGACCGCCTCGGGCGCCATGTCGACGCCGTCGGTCCGCATGTAGGTAATCAGGCCGACGGTCTCGCCGCCGATCTCGACGCCCTCGTAGAGGCGCTGGGCCACCCGCATCGTCTGGGCCGGGGCGAGGCCGATCTTGCGCGAGGCCTCCTGCTGCAGGGTCGAGGTGGTGAAGGGCGGCTGGGGATGACGCTTGGCGGGCTTGGCCTCGACCGAGGCGACCGTGAAGGTCGCGAGCTCCAGGTCGCGCCGGAAGGCCTCCGCCTCCTCGGCGGTGCCGACGTCGAGGCGCTGGATCCGCTTGCCGTCGGCGCCGACGAGGCGGGCCTCGAACACCGCGCCGCTCGCGGTCTTCAGCGTCGCGACGATCGACCAGTATTCCCGCGGCTTGAAGGTCTCGATCTCGCGCTCGCGGTCGCAGACGAGGCGGAGCGCCACCGACTGCACGCGCCCCGCCGAGCGGGCCCCCGGCAGCTTGCGCCACAGGACCGGCGAGAGGTTGAAGCCGACGAGGTAATCGAGCGCCCGGCGCGCCAGGTAGGCGTCGACGAGGGCCTGGTCGATCGCCCGCGGCTGGGCCATCGCGGTCGCGACCGCGTCCTTGGTGATGGCGTTGAAGGTGACGCGCTCGACGGCGACGTCCTTCAGCACTTTCTTCGCCTGCAGCGCCTCCAGCACGTGCCAGGAGATCGCCTCGCCCTCGCGGTCCGGGTCGGTCGCCAGGATCAGCGTGTCGGCGCCCTTCACGGCTTTCGCGATCTCGGCGACGCGTTTCGCCCCGCGATCCTCCAGCTCCCACAGCATATGGAAGTCCTGCTCGGGATCGACCGAGCCGTCTTTCGCCGGAAGATCCCGGATATGCCCGAACGAGGCCAGCACCTCGTAGTCGCTGCCGAGGTATTTATTGATCGTCTTGGCTTTGGCGGGCGACTCGACGACGACGACTTTCATGGACGGGCTGCCTCTTCGAAGAGCACACCGCGGCAGATCGGGCTTCAACTTGTGCGGGGCGGCCGGCGCGGAGTTTGGCGTGGCGAAGCGGACAAGTGGGTGATGACGCGGCGGTTGTCAAATACCCCCGATGATCCGGATGCGTTCCGCGAAGGCCGTCCTTGCGGCCCGGGCCCGCGGCTCCTATAGCGCTCGTCTCAGGATGAGCACCCAGGCACCCCCCGGCTTCCCGCACCGCCACCTCCTCGGCATCGAGGGCCTCTCGCCCCTCGAGATCGCGGCGCTCCTCGACCGTGCCGACGAGGCCGTCGAGATCAGCCGCCAGGTCGAGAAGAAGCGCACGACCCTGCGCGGCCGCACCCAGATCAACCTGTTCTTCGAGCCTTCGACCCGGACCCAGTCCTCGTTCGAGCTGGCCGGCAAGCGCCTCGGCGCCGACGTGATGAACATGTCGGTCGCCTCCTCGTCGGTGAAGAAGGGCGAGACCCTGATCGACACCGCCGCGACCCTCAACGCGATGCGCCCCGACATCATCGTGGTGCGTCACCACCAGGCCGGTGCGGTGCACCTGCTGGCCCGCAAGGTCGATTGCTCGGTGGTCAATGCCGGCGACGGCGCCCACGAGCACCCGACCCAGGCGCTCCTCGACGCGCTGACCATCCGGCGCAACAAGGGCCGGATCGAGGGGCTCACCGTCGCGATCTGCGGTGACGTCCTGCATTCGCGGGTGGCGCGCTCGAACATCATCCTGCTGATGGCGCTCGGCGCCCGGGTGCGGGTGATCGGCCCCTCGACCCTGCTGCCGCCGGGCCTGGCCCGCTTCGGCGTCGAGGTCTTCACCGACATGCGCCAGGGCTTGAGGGACGCCGACATCGTCATGATGCTGCGGCTCCAGCGCGAGCGGATGAACGGCTCCTTCGTGCCGTCGGTGAAGGAGTATTTCCGCTATTTCGGCCTCGACGGCGACAAGCTGCGCCACGCCAAGCCCGACGCACTGGTGATGCATCCCGGCCCGATGAACCGCGGCGTCGAGATCTCGTCCGAGGTCGCCGACGGGGCGCAGTCGCTGATCCGGGAGCAGGTCGAGATGGGAGTCGCGGTGCGGATGGCGGTGCTGGAAGCGCTGGCCATGCATCTGCCGAACGCGTGATATTTGGGAGGGGCGCCACGGCGAACCCTCCCCCCTCTGCGGGGGAGGGTGGCGAGCGGAGCGAGCCGGGAGAGGGGCGGCGCGACGCTGATCCAGCGGACGCCCGTCACAACGGTTCAGTCCTTTCCGGAAGCGTGGTTCCCCTCTCCCGCCCCGCATCCGCGGGGCACCCTCCCCCGCAGAGGGGGGAGGGATCAGGGGCGCCGAGCTTGAGGAGGGGTGGATGGAGCAGGAGAAGCGAAATCCCGTCTCCGGACGTCTCAGGGACTTCGCCAAGGATCAACGCTCCCTCGCGACGCGTGCCGAGGCCCTGTTCTGGAGCCAAGTCCGCGCGGACCGCCTCTCCGGGCACAAGTTCAAGCGGCAGGTTCCCATCACTCCCTACATCGTCGATTTCCTCTGCCCTTCGGCCCGCCTGATCGTCGAGCTCGACGGCGAACCGCACGAGACGGCCGAGCGCCGCGAGCGCGACGCCCGCCGGGATGCCTGGCTGCACGCCCAGTCCTTCGCGATCATGCGGTTCACGAACGAAGCCTTCCTCGGCAACCCGCAGCGCGCGCTCGACACCGTGCTCGCCGCGATCGAGCAACGCTCCGCCATGCCTCCGCCGAACCCCGAGCGGTCCATCCGATGACCACACTCCTCCTCACCAACGCCCACCTGATCGACCCCGCCACCGGCCGCGAGGGCCCGGGCGCGGTGCTCGTCCGCGACGACCGCATCGCCGACGTGCACTGGGGCACGCCCGCCTCCGTGCCCGAGGGCGCCGAGGTGATCGAGTGCGGGGGCCAGGTGCTCACCGCCGGCCTCGTCGATCTGCGCGCCTTCGTCGGCGAGCCGGGGGCCGAGCACCGGGAGACCCTGGCGAGCGCCAGCGCGGCCGCCGCCGCCGGCGGCGTGACCACGCTCGTGTGCATGCCCGACACCAACCCGCCGATCGACGATCCCGCCATCGTCGACTTCGTGCTGCGCCGGGCGCGGGACACCGCCAGCACCCACGTGCTGCCGGCCGCCGCCATCACCAAGGGGCTCGCCGGCCAGGTGATGACCGAGTTCGGCCTGCTCACCGAGGCCGGCGCCGTCGCCTTCACCGACGGGCTCAAGGCCGTCACCAACGCCCAGGTGATGCGCCGCGCGCTCACCTACGCCCGCGACTTCGGCGTGCTCCTGATGCAGCACGTCGAGGAGCCGACGCTGGTCGGCGACGGGGTGATGAACGAGGGCGAGATGGCCTCGCGGCTCGGGCTCCACGGCATCCCGCGGGAAGCCGAGACCATCCTGCTCGAGCGCGACATCCGCCTCGTGCGCCTCACCGGCGGGCGCTACCACGCGGCGATGATCTCCTGCGCCGATTCGGTCGAGATCGTGCGGCGGGCGAAGGAGGCCGGCCTGCCGGTGACCTGCGGCGTCTCGGTCAACAACCTGGTGCTGAACGAGAACGACATCGGCCACTACCGCACCTTCTGCAAGCTCTCGCCCCCCTTGCGCACGGAGGCCGACCGCCAGGCGGTGGTGGCGGCGCTCAACGAAGGGGTGATCGACGTGATCGTCTCCGACCACAACCCGCAGGACGTCGAGACCAAGCGCCTGCCCTTCGCCGAGGCCGCCGACGGGGCCCTCGGGATCGAGACCCTGCTCGCCGCCGCTTTGCGTCTGGTGCATGCCGGCGACATCGCCCTGCCGCGGCTGCTCGCCGCCCTCTCGGCAGCGCCGTCGCGTGTGCTCGGCCGCGAGACCGGGCACCTCAGGCCCGGCGCCCCGGCCGACCTCGTGCTGATCGACCCCGACGCGCCCTACATCCTCGACAAGCGCCAGCTGAGGTCGCGCTCGAAGAACTCGCCCTTCGACGAGGCCCGGCTCCAGGGGCATGCCGCCCTCACGATGGTCGCCGGCCGCATCGTCCACCGCCTCGAGGAGACGCGCTGATGGCGCCGGACTGGACGCAGATCGCCCTCTGGCTCGGCATCGGCTACCTGTTCGGGGCGATCCCCTTCGGGCTGATCCTCACGCGCTTCGCCGGCCTCGGCGACGTGCGGGCGATCGGATCGGGCAATATCGGCGCCACCAACGTGCTGCGCACCGGGCGCAAGGGCCTCGCCGCCGCGACTTTGCTCGGCGACGCGCTCAAGGGCACGGTCGCGGTGCTGATCGCATCCCGGTTCGGCGGGCCGGAGGCGGCGCTCGCCGCCGGCCTCGGCGCCTTCCTCGGCCACCTCTTCCCGGTCTGGCTCGGCTTCAAGGGCGGCAAGGGCGTCGCCACCTTCATCGGCGTGCTGCTCGGGCTGTTCCCCCTCGGGGTCCTGGTCTTCGCGGCGGTCTGGCTCGGCCTCGCCTTCCTGCTGCGCTACTCCTCGGCTTCGGCGCTCGCCGCCTCGGCCGCGACTCCCGCCGCCCTGTGGGCGTTCGGTCAGGGTCGCCTCGCCGTGCTGTTCTGCGTGCTCGCCCTGCTGCTATGGTGGAAGCACGCGCCCAATATCCGCCGCCTCGCTGCGGGGACCGAGGGGCGCATCGGGCAGAAGGGCTGAAGGTCTGACATTGGCCCTCACCCAGAGGGAGAGGGTCGTGACCTTAAGCGACGCGCAGCGCCTCGACTGGCTCCGGCTGATCCGATCGGAGGGCGTCGGCCCGCGCACCTTCCGGGGATTGGTGAACAAGTTCGGCGGCGCCGGCCCGGCGCTGAAAGCCCTGCCGGGCCTCGCCAAGGCCCGGGGCAAGCCGATCCGGGTGACCACCAAGGCCGAGGCCGAGCGCGAGATCGCGGCGGCTGCCCGCCTCGGCGCCCGGTTCGTGGCGATGGGCGAGCCCGATTATCCCCTGCCGCTCCAGGCCACCGCCGATGCGCCGCCGCTGATTGCCTTACGCGGTGACGCCGCCTGCCTGAAGCGGCCGGCGGTCGCCATCGTCGGCTCGCGCAACGCCTCCGCCGCCGGCCTCACCTTCACCGAGCGGCTGTCGCACGCGCTCGGCGCCGAGGGGCTGGTGATCGTCTCAGGGCTCGCCCGCGGCGTCGATGCCCGCGCCCACAAGGCGGCGCTCGCGAGCGGTACCGTCGCGGTGCTCGCCGGCGGGCACGACAGGATCTACCCGTCGGAGCACGAGGAGCTGGTCGCGCGCATCCTCGACCACGGCGGCGCGGTCGTCGCCGAGATGCCGATCGGCTGGGAGCCCCGCGGCCGCGACTTCCCGCGCCGCAACCGCATCATCTCCGGCCTCGCCCTCGGCACGGTGGTGGTCGAGGCGGCGCGGCGCTCCGGCTCGCTCATCACCGCCCGCTTCGCCCTGGAGCAGGGCCGCGAGGTCTTCGCCGTCCCGGGTTCGCCCCTCGATCCCCGGGCCGAGGGCACCAACGACCTGATCCGCGACGGCGCCACGCTCTGCGCCGCCCCCGAGCACGTGATGGCGGTGCTGGCGCCCCTGATCGGGGGGCCTGCGCCCGACACCGGGGCCGAGGACGCGGCGGACCGGCCGGAACCCGCGCTCTACTGGGACGAGATCGACTTCGCCGCCGAGGAGCCCGTCACCGCCATGGCGGCCGAGCCGGCGCAAAGCCCCCTCGACGAGGCGCCCGCGCGACCCGGGCCGCGGGAGGAGCGTGCCATCCTGCTCGAACTCCTCGGGCCGTCGCCGGTGCCGGTCGATGCGCTCGCGCGGCAGGCCGGGATGCCGGCGCGGGTGGTCCAGGGCTTGTTGATGGAACTGGAACTCGACGGGAAGATCTGGCGGCATCCGGGTGGGGCGGTGTCGCTGCGGTGATGCGCGCTCTATAGAGACGGACAGGCGGCGGAATCCAGACCATCGCCCGTCGATCTGCTCGACGAGGCTCTCACACACAGGGTCATTCCGGGGCCGCGCAGCGGAGCCCGGAATCCAGACACTCAGGTCATTCAGAACGACGCGGTGAGCATCCCGCTTGATCCTGAACCATCCGTGGTTCTGGATTCCGGGCTCCGCTGCGCGGCCCCGGAATGACCCTGCGGGTATGAGAATCGGAGCGGTCCAAGTGGATGTTCCGGCCGGTAACTCACACCACCTCACCCCGGTGCATCGCCTCCACCCGCTCCGTGAACCGCCCGTCTGGCCTGTGCAGCACGAGCGCCGGCGCCAGGACGAACGGCGCGCGGCTGCCGCGCACGCCCGCCACCAGCACCCGGATCGCCGAAGCCTCCGCCCGCGGCTGGACCGGCGTGACCCGGATCGAGCCGAACCGGCCCGCCATGGCGTCGAGGCAGGCAGGCAGGGCGTCGGCCCGGTGGATCAGCACCAGCCAACCGCCGGGGCGCAACAGGTCGGCGCAGGTGCGCAGCCATGCCTCCAATCCGCCGGGCTCGGCGAAACCATGCGCCGCGGCCCGGACCGCAACCGGTGAGGCGCGGTACCGGCCGGGCTCGAAGAAGGGTGGGTTGGTGACGAGCCGATCGACCGAATCGGGCAGGAGGCCGGCGGCGCGCCGCTCGCGTCCCGGTGCCGTCACGTCGGCTTCGATCACCCGGACACGGGCGGACACGCCGTTCTCCTCCGCGTTGATACGGGCGAGGCTCGCGGCCTCCGGGTCGCGCTCGACCAGCATCACCCGCGTCTCCGGGCAGGCGCGCGCGACCGCGAGCCCGACCGCGCCGGTGCCTGCACCCAGGTCGCACAAAGTCTCGCCGGCTCGCGCGCCGGCGCTCGCTGCGAGCAGCACCGCGTCGGTCCCGGCCCGGTGCGCGCCCCGCGGCGGCTGGCGCAGGGTGAGCCGTCCGCCGAGCCAAGCTTCAGCGGGGGGAGGGGCTTCGGCCGCGCCGCTCACGGATGACGCAGTTCATGCGCGAGCCCCGCATCGGTGAGGATACGCCGGGCCTGCCGCGCATGGTCCTCCGGCACCAGGAGCCGGCGCGGGAAGGCACCGATCATCCCCTCCATCACGCTGATGTGGTTGTCGGCCACCAGCACCGGGATCTCGGCGCCGGTGAGGAGGGATTCCGCGAAGCCGATCAGGACGAGGTCGTTGGTGCGGATCAGCTCGATCATGGTGCGGCACAGGGTCCCTGTTCGGATCGCGGCGGCCATACCACACAAGCGCGCCGGTTGCGCCGCATCCCCAGGCCGCTGGCCCGGCAACCAGGCCTTGCGGCAGCTTGCGTGTTGCCGCCGGGGGCGCTCGCGTGCCAAAGGGGGCGGGAGTTGATCGAGGTGCCCTGTCTTTCGGGGCCGCCTCCGAGGAGATCGCGCGGGCGTGGGCGTCGTACTTCCCCTTCAGGACAGACCCTCCGATCCGGAGGCCAGCCTCGACGCCCTGGTGGGCCTCGTGGCGGGCGGGATGGAGCGCGTCAACGCGATGATCCTGTCGCGCACCGGCTCCGACGTGACGATGATCCCGGAGGTCGCCAACCACCTGATCTCCTCGGGCGGCAAGCGCCTGCGCCCGATCCTGACCCTCGCGACCGCGTCTTTGGCGGGGTACGACCGGGCCGCCGACGGCGACGTCAAGCTCGCCGCCAGCGTCGAGTTCATGCACACCGCGACGCTGCTCCACGACGACGTCGTCGACGAGAGCGACATGCGCCGCGGCAAGGTCGCGGCCCGCATCAAGTGGGGCAACGAGGCCAGCGTCCTCGTCGGCGACTTCCTGCTCGGCCAGGCCTTCAAGATGATGGTCGAGGTCGGCTCCCTGCGCGCCCTCGACATCCTCTCGTCGGCCGCCTCGGTGATCGCCGAGGGCGAGGTGATGCAGCTCACCGCCGCCCGCTCGACCGAGACCAGCGAGGACGAATACCTCGCGGTGATCCGGGCGAAGACCGCCGAGCTGTTCGCCGCCGCCTGCGAGGTCGGCCCGGTCATCGCCGAGCGGCCGACGGCCGAGATCGCCGCCTGCCGCAGCTACGGCATGAATCTCGGCATCGCCTTCCAGCTCGTCGACGACGCCCTCGATTACGGCGGCACCAGCGCCGATCTCGGCAAGAATGTCGGCGACGATTTTCGCGAGGGCAAGATCACCCTGCCGGTGGTGCTGTCGTTCCGCCGCGGCAGCGACGAGGAGCGGACCTTCTGGCGCCGCACGCTGGAGCGCCAGGAGATCGAGGAGCCCCGCGACCTCGACGCGGCGATCGCGATCATGCGCCGGCACTCCGCCCTCGAGGACACGATCGAGCGCGCCCGCCACTACGGCGACAGGGCGAAGGACGCGCTGGCGCTGTTCCCGGCCTCGCCGATGAAGCAGGCGCTGCTGGAAGCGGTGGATTTCTGCATCGCCCGGGCGCGCTGAGGCGCCCGTCTTAGGGCCGACTGATCCCCAGCCTCGATCGACTTGGCCCCATGTTGACATGTCTCCGCGTCATCCCGGGCTCGCCGACAGGCGAGAACCCGGGATCCATAACCGCTGAGGCCGAAGAAAGAGGCGGATCGCGTTCCGTTTCATCCTGAAGCGTCAGCGTTTATGGATCCCGGGTTCCGCTGCGCGGCCCCGGGATGACGCGGAGGATATCAGGTTCGGCGGGTCGAACACGCTATCGGCTGACAGGAGAGATCGCGGCCGACCTCGCCGCTGCTCAGCGCAGCAACGTCGCCCGCACCCACCAGCCTGCTCGCGCCGCCGCGATCGCCCGCGCTGCCCGCGCCGCCTCGGAGCGGTGGCCGAACAGCCCGAACACCGTCGCGCCTGAGCCCGACATCCGGGCGAGCCGGCAGCCGGCCTGGTCGCGCAGGGCCGCCAGCGTGTCGCCGATCACTGGCGCCACCGTGAGGGCCGGAGCCTCGAGGTCGTTGCGGGCCGGCAGGATGCGGGCGAAGAGCGCGTCGAGACCATCGACCTTGTCGATCGCCGGATGAGCTTCGGCGGCGCGGGGATGCGCTTCGCCAACCTTCAGCCCGAGGGCGCGGAAGACCGGCGCGGTCTCGACCGGGACACCGGGATTGATCAGCACCGCCGGCACCGGGGCCAGGGCGAGGGCCGGGCCGACCGTCTCGCCGGCGCCGCGCATCATCCGGGCGCGGGGATCGAGGCAGACCGGCACGTCGGCGCCGGTGCGGCGCGCCGCCGCCATCAAGGCCGGATGGTCGGCATCGAGGCCGTTGAGGCGGCCCAGCAGCCGCAGGGCTGCGGCGGCATCCGACGAGCCGCCGCCGATCCCCGCCGCCACCGGCAGGCGCTTCACGAGGTGGAACCGACCGGCCTTCAATCCGGGAATCTCGGCGGCGAGGTGGCGGGCCGCCCGCATCACCAGATTGTCGTCGGTCGGCCCGGCGGGACCCGCGGTCGGGCCGCTGACGACGAGATCGAGCGCCGGTCCCGGCACCAGGGTCAGGAGGTCGCCGGCATTGGACCCCGCGAACACCACCAGGCTCTCCAGGGCGTGGTAGCCGTCGCCGGGGCGCCGGCCGAGGACGTGCAGGGTCAGGTTGATCTTGGCGGGCGCACGGGTCGTGAGGGGGAGCACGGCGACGTCTCTCGAACGGGCAAGGTCATTGAACGGCGAAGGGGCGCGGCGCCTGTCCGGCGCCACGCCCGCGATGTCGTCTCGATGATGGGGAGGAGGGGTGTTCAGCCCCCGCTCTTCGTCTCGGTGCCCATCGCCGGCGGCTCGGTCGGGGCGGGGGCGCCCTTCGGCATCTCGGGCTGGGGCGCCGGGGCGGGCTGGCTCTCGGCGGTGGCGGCGGGCTTCTCCAGCTCCGGCAGCCCGTCCTTGAGCTTGGCCTCGATCTTCGCCAGGTCCTCCGGCTCGGGGTTCAGGTCCTTGGCGTGCTGCCACTGGAACTTGCCCTCGAGACGCCGGCCGCTGCGCCAGTAGGCGTCGCCGAGGTGGTCGTTGATGGTGGGATCGCCCGGTTTCAGCTCGATCGCCTTCTCGAGCTCGCGCACCGCGTCGTCCCAGCGGCCGAGGCGGAAGTAAGCCCAGCCGAGGCTGTCGATGATCATGCCGTCGCGCGGCTGGAGGTCGACCGCCTGCTTCAGCATGCGGAACGCCTCGTCGATGTTCATGTTCTGGTCGACCCAGGAATAGGCGAGGTAGTTCAGCACCTGGGCGCGGCCGTTGGGCTGCGTCGCCGGCACCAGGTCGAGCGCCTTCTTCAGGTCGGCCTCGGCCTTCGGCCACTCCTTGGCGCGCTCGTAGGACGTGCCGCGGAAGTAGTACAGGGTCCAGTAGTTGCGCGCCGGCTGGTCACCGATCAGGTCGATCGCCTTGGTGTAGGTCTGGGCCGATTCGGCGTATTTCTTGCGCGAGCGCTGGACGTTGCCGAGCGCCGAGATCACGTCGATGTCGTTGGGATAGGTCTTGGCGACCTGGTCGAGATGGGCGATCGCCTCCTCGCCCTTGCCCATCTGCTCGAGGTTGAGGCCGATCTGGATGTCGGCGTTGAGCTTGAGCGGCGAGGACGCCGGCATGCGGGCGAAGACCTCGTTCGCCCGGTCGGGCGCCTTCATCCGCTCCAGCGTGTCGGCGAGCGTCAGCAGCGCCAGCGAGTGCTCGGGCGCGAGGTAGAGCGCGAGGCGCAGGTAGACGACCGCCGGCAGCTCGTCGCCCTGTGAGGTCCCGGCCGAGCCGAGCCCGTAGAGCACCTCCGCCGCGCCTTCCTGGGCCGAGCCGATGAGCGGCGTCAACGGCTTGCCGGCCTTCAGCTTGTCGAGGGCGTCGCGCACGATCGGGTGACGCGGCAGGACGTTGTCGAATTCCTGGTAGGCCGCCACCGCGAGGTCGGGCCGGCCGGACTCGGCCTCGAAGCGCCCATAGGCGTCGACGATGCGCAGGGTGTTGCGGTCGGCATCGTAGGCCGATTTCAGCCGGCGCTCGGCCTCGACCTTGTCGCCGACGAGCGCCGCGATCAGCCCGGCATGGTAGTCGCGGAAAACGTTGTAGTAGCGCTCGCCCTTGAGCTTGTTGATGGTCTCGAGCGCCTTCTTGCCCTCGCCGGCGCCGGCATAGGACCATGCGGTCAGAAGCGTCGAGGTCAGGTCGGCCGCCGCGCCCTTGCCGCCGCGCTGCAGGTTCTGGCGCGCCGCGGCGAATTGCTTGGCCTTGATCTTCTGCACGCCGAGCGCGAGCTGGGCGAGGCCGTTGGCGCCGTCCCGCGCGGTCAGGCGCTCGGCGGCGCGGAACGCCTCCGGCAGGGAGCCGTCGGCCAGCAGGGCCACGAAGGAGCGTTCGAGCAGCTCGGCATTGCGGGGATCGCCCTTCACCGCCTCGCGGTAGAAGGTGGCGGCGGCCGCCGTGTCGCGGGAGGCGCCGGCGATGTAGGCCGCGAGGAAGTTGCCTTCCAGCGAATCCGCCGGCTCGTAGGCCTGCGGGGCCGCGATCTCCCGCGCCGGCAGCCGGGCCGCGAGGGCCGGCGCCGTCGAGGCGGCGAGAAGCAGGGCCAGCGCGGCGCGCGCAACTCCGCGGCGGGGGGCGGGGATTCGGGTCTTGAGCACCAAACTCGTGGCTCCGTGATCGCGCCGGCCGCGGCGCCGGCACGCGAAATCGGCGCGACATTGGACCCTGCGCGGGGCAGCGGCAAGACCAAACGGCGGCGGCGATGTGTCGGGGGCCGCCGCCGCGGCCGGCAGGGCGGGCCGCCCGCGCCGGGCCACCGATGCTCCTGTCGCCGCTGAAAATTCAGGTTGTAAGACCTATTTTAAACAATCGCCGCGATAGATATGCCAGATTGCTCAAGTCGACCGTCAGAGCCGCCCGACATGTCGCTGCGTAGACAAATTTTCCTCATCCTTGGGTTGATCGGCTGCCTGCTGGTCTGGCTCGCCGGCTATCAGGTCGCCGACGCCTGGAACCGGGCCGACATCATGCGGCGGGCGGCGGAGGCCAACCGGGTGACTGACGGGCTCGCCGCCGCCGCCGCGTCGCTGGCGGCCGAGCGGGGCCTGACCAACGGCTGGCTCGCCCAGCCGCCGGCGGCCGGAGAGCTCGCGACCCTGGCACGATTGCGCGAGGAGGGGGACCGCCAGCTCGCCCTCTCCCTTGAGAATCTGCGGCAGGACGAAGCGGTCTCGAAGGCGGCGATGGCCCTCGGCGAGGCGCGCCGCGACCTCACGGCCCTGCGCCGGCGGGTCGACCGCGTCCTCGCCGGCACGCCCGATCCCGACCTGGCGGCGGCCTGGTTCCCGGCCGCGACCGGCGTGATCGCCCGCGAGCAGGCCCTGTTCGACGCGGTGCGGGCCGGCCTCACGGGCTCGGTTCCGGGGACGCTGCATCACGGGCTCGATATCAAGCGGGCCCTGTGGGATGCGGGCGAGTTCGCGGGCCGCGAGCGCGGCCGGCTCAACGCCGCGATCGCCGGGCGGCAGGCGCTCGCCGTCGAGCAGGTCCGCGCGCTTTCCGGGCTCGCCGGGCGGGTCGAGGCCGCTCTGGCCCAGGCCCGCGCCTCCGCGCCGGCCCTCTCGCCGGAATTCCGGACCGCGCTGGCGTCGGCCTCGCGCCGGGCCGAGGCGTTCGAGGCGACCCGCGCGGCGGTGATCCGGGCCGGCGCGGCGCGCGAGCCCTATCCCGTCACCGCGGAGGAGTGGTTCCGGCAGGCGAGCGACGTCATCGCCGGCATCGCCGAGGCCCGGGCGGCGGCCACTGCGTCGCTCGGCGCGATCTTGTCGGCGGAGAGCCGGGCCGCCGAGACCTGGCTCCTCGCCGCGCTGGCGATCCTCGCCGGCGCCTGCGCGGCGGTCGGCGGCGGTGCGCTGATGCTGGTGCGCGGCGTGACCGGGCCGCTCGCCCGGATGATCGAGGCGATGCGCCGCCTCACCGCCGGCGATCTCGCCGTCGCGATGCCGGCAGCCTCGTCCCGCAGCGAGATCGGCGCGATGGCGGCGGCGATGGTGGGCCTGCGCAACGGCCTCGCGCGCGCCGCCGCCCTGGAGCAGGAGGCCGCCGCCGCCCGCGAAGGGGCCGAGGCGCAGCGTCGCGCGGCGCTCCGCGAACTCGCCGACCGGTTCGAGAGCTCGGTCGGCGGCGTGCTGGCGGCGGTGACCGCCGCCTCGTCCGAGATGGAGGCCACGGCGCGGGGCATGAGCGACATCGCCGGCCGCACCGCCGACCAGAGCACCAGCGTCGCCGCCGCCGCCGAGGAGGCCTCCTCGAACGTCGCCACCGTCGCGGCGGCGGCGGGCCAGCTCGGCGCCTCGGTGCACGAGATCGGCGGCCGCGCCGGCACCTCCGCCGAGATGGCCCGGGCCGCCGCCGACGCCGCAGGCCAGACCGCCCGCCTCGTCCACGAGCTGCGCCAGGGCGCCGCGAAGATCGGCGACGTGCTCGGCCTGATCTCGTCGATCGCCGACCAGACCAACCTGCTGGCGCTCAACGCCACGATCGAGGCGGCGCGGGCCGGCGCGGCGGGGCGGGGCTTCGCGGTGGTGGCCGCCGAGGTGAAGGCGCTCGCCGGCCAGACCGGCCGCGCCACCGCGGAGATCGCCGACCAGATCACCCGCATCCAGGGCTCGACCGAGCAGGCCGTCGCGGCGATCGGCGGCATCGCCGGACAGATCGGCGAGATCAGCTCGGCCTCGACCGCCATCGCGGCGGCGGTGGAGGAGCAGGGCGCGGCGACCCGGGAGATCGTCCGCACCATCTCGGAAGCCGCCAAGGGCACTGGCGAGGTGACGGGCAGCGTCGTGCGGGTCGCGGGCGCGGCCGACGAGACGGGGGCCGCGGCGAGCCAGGTCCTGTCCGCGGCGAGCGAGCTGTCGCGCCAGTCGGAGCACCTGCGCGGGGAGGTGGGGCGGTTCCTGACGACGGTCAGGGCGGCGTGAGGCGCGCACCTGTCGTAGTCTGCTGCACACCTAGCGACACCCTCCGCGTCATCCCGGGGCCGCGTAGCGGAACCCGGGATCCATAACTGCTGACATCGAAAGACGAAGCGGGCCGGGCCACTTCCTGCATCGTCGCGGTTATGGATCCCGGGTTCTCGCCTTTGGCGAGCCCCGGGATGACATCGTGGATGGATGGACCTGAAAACGGGCCCTGTTCTTACATATTCACGTAGTTCGGACCGCCCGGACCTTCCGGCGTGACCCAGTTGATGTTCTGGTTCGGGTCTTTGATGTCGCAGGTCTTGCAGTGGACGCAGTTCTGCGCGTTGATCTGGTAGCGCGGCTCGCTACCCTCCTCGATCCACTCGTAGACGCCGGCCGGGCAGTAGCGGCCGGACGGCCCGCCGAACACGTCGTGCTCGGAGGATTTCTGCAGGCCCATATCCTTGACCTGAAGGTGGACCGGCTGGTCCTCCTCGTGGTTGGTGTTCGAGAGGTAGACCGACGAGAGACGGTCGAAGGTCAGCACCCCGTCGGGCCGGGGATACTTGATCGGCTTCACGTCCTTGAGCGGCTTGGTGCAGGCATAGTCCGGCTTGCCGTGACGGAGCGTGCCGAACAGCGACAGGCCGGCGAGCTCGTTGAGCCACATGTCGAGGCCGCCGAGGCCCACGCCGACGAGCGTCCCGTATTTCGACCAGAGCGGCTTGACGTTGCGCACCCGCTTCAGGTCGTAGCCGATCGGGCTCGAACGCCAGCCCTCCTCGTAGGAGGTCAGCTCGTCCTGGGCCCGCCCGGCGGCGAGAGCCTCGTGGATCGCACCCGCGGCCTGCATACCCGAGAGCACCGCGTTGTGCGAGCCCTTGATGCGGGGCACGTTGACGAAGCCGGCGGAGTCGCCGACGAGGCAGCCGCCCGGGAAGACGAGCTTCGGCACCGATTGCCAGCCGCCCTCCATGATCGCCCGCGCGCCGTAGCCGATGCGCTTGGCGCCCTCGAATACGTCGCGGATCATCGGGTGGGTCTTGAAGCGCTGGAACTCCTCGAACGGCGACAGGGTCGGGTTCTCGTAGTTCAGGTGCGTCACGAAGCCGACCGAGACCAGGTGGTCGTCGAAATGGTACAGCCACGAGCCGCCGCCGGCCTTGTTCGGCAGAGGCCAGCCCATCGAGTGCTGCACCAGCCCCGGCCGGAACTTTTCGGGCTTGACCTGCCACAGCTCCTTCACGCCGAGCCCGTATTTCTGGTGGTCGGAATGCTGGTTGAGGCGGTAGCGGTCGATCAGCTTCTTGGTGAGCGAGCCGCGGGCGCCCTCGCCGAACACCGTGTACTTGGCGCGCAGCTCCATACCGCGGGTGAAGTCGTCCCGCGCCTCGCCCGACCGGGCGATGCCGAGATCGCCGGTGGCGACGCCGACCACGGCGCCGGCCTCGTCATAGAGGATCTCGGCGGCCGGGAAGCCCGGATAGATCTCGACCCCGAGCTCCTCCGCCTTGCGGCCGAGATACTTCGTCACGTTGGAGAGCGAGCCGACGAAGTTGCCGTGGTTGCTCATCAGCTTCGGGAAGGCGACGTTCGGCATGGTGATGCCGCCGGCCGGCCCGAGGAACATGAACTCGTCCTTCACCACCTCGGTCTTGAGGGGGCGGTCCGGATCCTCGCGCCAACCGGGCACCAGGGAATCGAGGCCGCTCGGGTCGATGACCGCGCCCGACAGGATATGCGCCCCGACCTCGCCGCCCTTCTCGACCACCACCACCGACACCTCGGTGCCGGCCTCGGCGGCGAGCTGCTTGAGCTGGATGGCGGCAGCCAGCCCGGCCGGGCCCGCTCCGACGATCACCACGTCGAAGTCCATCGCCTCGCGTTCCGGCAGCTCCATCCTCGTCCTCCCTCTGGTCTCGCGATAGTTCACATATAAACGATCTTGGCCCGCCTCAAGCGGTCCGAGGTGCCGGACCGTGCGACGGCGTGTCCCCGGGCGCAAGCGGCGGCGCCCAGTGCCCTCGCGCGAGAATGCCTGTGCGCGTCCTGTCGCGCCGGTTGTCCACAGCCGCGCGGCACGCCACATCGTACATATGACTCCCGACGCTCCCGACAGCCGCGACCTTCTCTCCTTCCTCGACTTTCACGTCGCGGCGGGCGTCGACGCTGCGCTGGACGAGACGCCGCACGACCGCTTCGCCGAGCCGGAGGCTCCGCGCCGGGCGGCGCGGGAGGCGGCCGAGCCCGAGGCGCCGCGCCGCGTCCCGCCGCCGGAGCGGCCGCCGCTCGAGGAGCCGGCCCTGGCCGCGCCGATACGCCAGCCGGAAGCCCCCCGCGCCGAGACGCCCAGCACCTATGGCCGGTCCGCCGCCGCGGCCCCCGGCGAGGCGGCGGGCGACGCGCGAGAACTCGCCGCCACCGCCGCGAGCCTGGAGGAGCTGGAGGGCCTGCTCGCCCGGTTCGAGAGCTGCGCCCTGCGCTTCACCGCCAAGAATCTCGTCTTCGCCGACGGCAACCCGCAGGCCCGGGTGATGTTCGTCGGCGAGGCGCCCGGCGCCGACGAAGACCGGATCGGCAAGCCGTTCATGGGCCGCTCGGGCCAGCTCCTCGACCGGATGATGGCGGCGATCGGGCTCGACCGCACCAACGCCTATGTGGGCAACGTCGTGCCCTGGCGCCCGCCGGGCAACCGCAACCCGACCCCGCAGGAACTCGCAACCTGCAAGCCGTTCATCGAGCGGCAGATCGCGCTGGCCGATCCCGACATCCTGGTCTGCCTCGGCGGCGTCGCCACGCAGGCGCTCGCCGGCACCAAGGACGGCATTCTGAAGTCGCGCGGGCGCTGGTTCCCCTACCGCACGGGCAAGCGCGAGATCCGGCTGCTCGCCACGCTCCACCCGGCCTACCTGCTGCGCCAGCCGCTGCAGAAGCGCCTCGCCTGGCGCGACTTCCGGGCCCTGCGAGTCGCCCTCGACGAGGGGGAGCGGTGACGTCCGGAAGCGGAACCGTGTCGGCTCCCGTCGATTACTCTTGAGCCTCGGGCCTGCGCCGCGTAGCCGTCGCGGCCAAGGTTCACGGGCCAACGGGTAGCTGACCATGCGCTGGGAAGATTTTCGCACCTCCGACAACGTCGAGGACCGCCGCGGCGAGGGCGGTGGCGGCGGCGGCTTCGGCTTTCCGGGCGGCGGTGCGGGCGGCCTCGGCATCGGCACCATCGTGATCCTGTGCATCATCGGCTGGGTCACCGGCATCAACCCGGCGATCCTGATCGGCGGCGCCGAGACCGTGACGCGTCAGCGCGCCCCGCAGGAACAAGGCCAGCCGCAGCAGGGCCAGCCCGACCGGCGCACCGGCGCCCCCTCCGACCAGACCGGCAAGTTCGCCGCCGCCATCCTCGGCAACACCGAGGACGTGTGGAGCCAGGTGCTGCCGAACCAGACCGGGCGGCAATATACCCCGACCACGATGGTGCTCTATACCGGCGGCACCCGCAGCGGCTGCGGCCAGGCCCGGGCGGCGATGGGGCCGTTCTACTGCCCGCTCGACAAGAAGGTCTATCTCGACACCTCCTTCTTCAAGGAGATGGAGCAGAAGTTCCGGGTCAAGGGCGACTTCGCCTACGCCTACGTCATCGCCCACGAGGTCGGCCACCACGTCCAGGACGTGCTCGGCATCCTGCCCAAGGTCCAGCGCAAGCAGCAGCAGGTCGGCGAGCGCGAGTCGAACGCCCTCTCGGTCCGCGTCGAGCTGATGGCCGATTGCCTCGCGGGCGTCTGGGCCAAGAACTCCGACGACCGCTTCAAGGCGCTGGAGCCCGGCGACATCGAGGAGGCGATGCAGGCCGCGAGCGCCATCGGCGACGACCGGCTGCAGAAGCAGAGCCAGGGCTACGTTGTGCCGGATTCCTTCACCCACGGCTCCTCGGCGCAGCGCATGCGCTGGTTCCAGACCGGCTACCGCAGCGGCCAGACCCAGTCCTGCGACACCTTCCGGGCCTCGCAGCTCTGATGGCCGGGGTCGACCAGGCCCGCGCCTTCGTGCCGCTCGGGATCGCGGTGCTCACGGTGTCGGATACCCGCACGCTCGCCGACGACCGCTCGGGCGACACGCTGGTCGGGCGCCTGGAGGCGGCGGGCCACCGCCTCGCCGCGCGGGCGATCGTGCCGGACGAGGTCGAGGCGATCCGCGCCCAGGTGCGCGAATGGGCGGCGGATCCGGCGGTCGACGTCGTCATCACCACCGGCGGCACGGGCTTCACCGGGCGCGACGTGACCCCGGAGGCGCTGGAGCCCCTGTTCGAGAAGCGGATGGACGGGTTCTCGGCCGTGTTCCACCGCATCTCCTACGACAAGATCGGTACCTCGACCCTGCAATCGCGGGCGACCGCCGGGGTGGTGAACGCCACCTACGTGTTCGTGCTGCCGGGCTCGCCTGGGGCCTGCCGCGACGCCTGGGACGGCATCCTGGCGGCGCAGCTCGATTACCGGCACCGGCCGTGCAACTTCGTCGAGATCATGCCGCGGCTCGACGAGCACCTGAAGCGGGGTGCAACTACCCGCGCAGCAGCGACGCCCGCAGGGGCCTGACCGGCAGGCGAGCCTTGAGCGGCAGGCCCGCCCGCAGGGCCTGCACGCGCACGAGGTCGCCGGCCCTGATCTGCCGGGTGCCGGTCAGCGCCTCGCGCCGCCCGGCGATCCGTTCGAACAGGGCGGCGTGCGGGCGGCGCAGGCGGCCGACCGCGTCGGCTTGCGTGGTGGCGCCGAACCGGTCGAGCACCCGGATCCAGCCCTCCGCCGGCACGTCGCCGGATTCCAGGCACAGCATCCAGGGCCGGCGCGCAAGCGGCGCCGCCGCCACCCACGGGCTACGCCCCCGCGCCACCAGGGCCGCCCCGGTGCTCTCGGCCATGGTGCCGACCTCCGGATCGTCCGGATGCGCGGCCGCGATCACCGCATCGCCCACCACGCCCGCCGCGACGCCGGCCACGAGCGCGGCCAGGGTGTCGGCGAGGGCATCGATGCGCTCCGGATCAATCGCGCCGGGAAGATGGATGACGGCCGTGAACATGATCGCGCCATAGCGGATGGCGGGCGTCACGTCCTGCCTTGATCGTTGGCACTTGCATGTGTTCCTGTTTTGTTCGAAGCTCGACCGTGGTTAAGGTGGAGGCCGGCATGGAATCGGGCTGCGGGCGGGAGCTGCGCCGTCTCGCCGGGTCGACCCCGGCACGGGAGAGCCGCCGCGGGCGCGGCGCCACCGCCAACCCGACCGGCCGGTTCGAACCGGCCGCGCGCGAGGCCTTCGCGGATGGCTGGGAGATCGAGGAGGAACTGCCGCCCCTGCGCACCGAGGTGACGCTGGAACGGGCGCGCACCATCATCACCCGCAACGATTCGCCCGATATCGGCTTCGACCGCTCGATCAACCCGTATCGCGGCTGCGAGCACGGCTGCGTCTACTGCTTCGCCCGGCCGAACCACGCCTATGCGGGACTCTCGCCGGGGCTCGACTTCGAGACCAAGCTCTTCGCCAAGCCCGACGCGGCCGCGCTCCTGGAGCGGGAGCTCTCGGCCCGGGGCTACACAGCCCGCACCATCGCGCTCGGCACCGCCACCGACCCCTACCAGCCGATCGAGCGGCGCTACCGCCTGACCCGCGGCATCCTCGAGGTGCTGGCGCGCTTCCGCCACCCGGTCGGGATCGTCACCAAGTCCGATCTGGTGCTGCGCGACCTCGACATCCTGGCGCCGATGGCGGCGCAAGGCTTGGTGAAGGTCGCCCTCTCGGTCACCACCCTAGACCCCGACCTCGCCCGACGGATGGAGCCCCGCGCCCCGCGGCCGGAGAAGCGCCTGGCGGCGATCCGGGCGCTGGCGGAGGCGGGCGTTCCGGTGATGGCGCTGGTGGCGCCCCTGATCCCGGGCCTCAACGACCACGAGATCGAGGCCGTGCTCGCCCGGGGCCGGGAGGCGGGGGCGGCTGAGGCCGGCGGCGTGCTCCTGCGCCTGCCGCACGAACTCGCCGACCTGATGCGCGACTGGTTCGCCGAGCATTATCCCGACCGGGCGGGGCGGACCTTCGCGCTCCTGAGCGAGGCGCGGGGCGGCAAGGTCTACGACGCGACCTATGGGCGGCGCTTCACCGGCACGGGACCCTACGCCGATTTGCTGGATCAGCGGATGCGGGTGGCGATGACCCGGCTCGGCTATCCGGCGGACAGGGTGCGGTTGCGGACGGATCTGTTCCGGGTGCCGGTGGGGGTGGGCGGGCAGTACAACTTGTTCTGAGGAGCTGCCTGATCGGTTCCTGCGGAGGCGACAACCCATCGTATCGTTCCGGGCTCCGCTACGCGGTCCCGAAGCGGCCTACAGAGGATGAAACACGAAGGGGCCAATCAGGCATTGTCGCAAATTTTGCCCTGAACAGCAAATTATATATCGCTGCATTTTTGCATCATCTATAAATTCGATCTTGACCATGCCCCCTTCTGAGATGTTCATCGATTGAAAACCGACTGGCATCGAGGCGATTTCTTTGAGGCTCGTTTTTCTCGCACCTCAGGATGAGATCACGTGCCGGAAACATAGATTTCCGCGGTACCGTCCTCGTCAGTCAGACAGGCTATGAACGATGCCTTCACAGATCCCTCGCGATTGCGTAAATCGGACGTTGGGGAATGCGAGGGCGGCCGCGATGCAGCACACCGACAGCGTGCGTATTCTTGAAGAACAACTTCGGCGTGCCATGATGACGAGCGATGTACCGTCTCTCTCGGACCTGATTGACGACGACCTAGTATTGATACGTTCGACTCGACGCTTCATCCGATCGACGATATCGTCGTTGCAACCGTCAAGGCGCGGCTCGAAGCGACCTTCGACGATCACCCGGTTGCAGGTATTTTTGCCTATACGCGAGTTTGGCGGAAGGGCAACAAGGGATGGCGCATCGTGGCAGGTCATTGTTCCAGGATCGGGAACCAATAGCGCTGCCTTGGCGGATGCCCAGCATTCCGCAGAAGCTCGTTGCATGACGATGTCGAAACATCGAAGCCGTCTCGCAAAGCGATGACTGTGGCGAGTTTCGACGACGAGGCCATGATGCGCGTCTCTCCGCCCACCCTCGACACCCCCCGCCTC
>NZ_JBEXZS010000003.1:0-71483 GCF_040593685.1 Methylobacterium sp. EM32
CACTCAGATTACACCCTGGCGCGGGGTGGAGCAGCCCGGTAGCTCGTCAGGCTCATAACCTGAAGGTCACAGGTTCAAATCCTGTCCCCGCAACCAAGACGACGACAAAAGCCCGTCAGCGAAAGCTGGCGGGCTTTTGTCGTCGTGCCCGCCCGTGAGAGGCGACACGGCAGCCGGGCCGCATAACCACCGCAGCGCGTCGTCTGATCTGCTCGATCCGCGGCATTCACCGGCAATCCAGAAAAATCCGCGTCCCGGCCGCATCCGCCGCACGAAAACCAGTCTGACCGGCCCATGGCCTCGGTGAGGGCGAACAGCGCCCGATCGGAGATGTGCCATGAGAACGATCACGATCCTCACCGTCCTCGGCCTGCTCTGCGGCACGGTCCCGGCTCTCGCCCAGGACCATGACTCGTCGGGCGGCCGCGGCAACCAGGAATTCATCGGTGTCGACCTCGACAACGGTGGCGTCTACTACAACGGCCGCAATTCGGGGCGCTATTGCGTTTACCAGACCGTCGAGGTGTTCAACCGCCTCACCGGCTACGTCGAGCCGCGGCGGGTGCGCCGGTGCGGGCGCGGCCTCTATCTGCGCTGAGGGAGCTCGCGATGCTGACCACCCTCTCGCCGCTCCACCTCGCCCTCAGCCTCGCCCTTGGGCTTATCGCACGGTAGCGATGGCGACGCCGACAACCGCGACTTCGATAATCGCTACGCCATGCAACGGCCGATTTTTCCTTCCACGCTCCGGCTGCTCGCGCCGGGATGCCGGCCATCGCAGGAGCCAAGATCGGGAGGCCGCCTCCCGCTGAAGGGGCAAGGAGACCACGCATGACGAAAGCCATGGCGGTGCGGGGGCGTGTCGCCCGCATCGGGTTCGCCTTCCTGCTGCAGGTCGCGGCAGCCCTGGCTCCGGCCGCGGCGCGGGCCGCGGCCGAGGCGCAAGCTCCCGAAGCCTTCGCCGACAACGCCGATTCGGTCGCCGTCGTGATCGGGAACAGCCGCTACAAGCAGACGGTGCCGGTCGATTACGCGCATCACGACGCCGAGGCGATGCGGTCCTGGCTCGTCCAGCGCCTCGGCTACCGCGATGCCAACGTCTTCGTCCTGAAGGACGCGACGCTGAACGAGTTCAACCAGGTCTTCGGCACCGAGCGGAACCCGCAATCCGGCCGGCTGTGGCGCAGCGTGCGCGAGGGACGCTCGAACGTCTTCGTCTACTATTCGGGCCACGGCGTGCCGGATCTCGCCAGCCGCCAGCCCTTCCTCCTGCCGGAGGACGGCAACCCGAACCAGGGCGAGAGCGGCTACGCCCTCGAAACGCTCTACCGCAACCTCGACCTCGTGAAGCGCAAGATCGGGCCCGGGCGCCAGCTCGTGGTGATGGTCGATGCCTGCTTCACCGGCGAGACCGGACGGAAGGGCGAGAGCCTGCTCGCGGTCTCCGCCCCCGGCTTCGCCCCGGCGAAGCCCAAGGCCGAGAGCGGAATCGTGCGGCTGGTCGCGACCTCGGGCGCGACGCCGGCGAACTGGGACGAGGCGAACCGCCTCGGCCTCCTCACCAGCCGCTTCCTGATGGGCGTCTCCGGCCTCGCCGACCGGACGGACCGGCAAGGAGACCGCGGCGGCGACGGCGACGGGCAGGTGTCCTGGGCCGAGCTGAAGGGCTACCTGCGCCGCGAGGTGGAAGAGGCGGCGCGGCGCGCCTCCGGCCGCGAGCAGGTGCCGGAGATCGACGACGCGCCGATCGTGCTCAAGGCCTCGCTGCCGGTGGACGCGGTGGCCAAGGGGGTCGCGACGGTCCGCGACGAGGCGGCGTGGCGGCGGGCCGAGAGCGCGGGCACGCGGGAGGCGTTCGAGGCGTATGTCGGCACCTGCGGCGAGGTCTGCGCCTACCGGCCCCAGGCGATGGACCGGCTGCTCGCCGGGCGCCAGCGCGACGCGGCCGCGATCGACCAGGAGAATTGGGCGAAGTACGGCACGGCGCGGCAGTACCAGGCCTATCTCGATACCTGCACCGAGGTATGCGCCTATCGCGGCCTGGCGGAAGGCTATCTCGGCGGGTCCGATCCGAACGGCGACAAGCGGGTGAAGACTTGCGACGCGCTCGCTGCCGGCACCGACGATCCCGACCGGCCGAGAGGCGTGACGGGCGTGAAGTACGGGCGGATCGAGGCGGCGTCCGCGATCGACGCCTGCCGCGGGGCGTCCGCCGCCTATCCCGGCTTGCGCCGCCTCGCCTACCAGCTCGGCCGTGCCTACGACCGGGCCGACCGCTCGAAGGAGGCTTTTGGGGCCTACGACAAGGCGGCCAAGGCCGGCAGCACGGCGGCGATGAACAACCTCGCCACGCTCTACGAGAACGGCCAAGGCGTGAAGCGCTCGCAAGCCGAGGCCCTGCGCCTCTACCGCCAGGCCGGCGAGGCCGGCAACGTGGTGGCGCTCGCCAACGCGGCCCGGATGCTCGAATACGGCAACGGCGTCCCGAAGAACGAGGCCGAGGCGGTGGCGCTCTACAAGCGTGCCGTGGAGGGCGGCGACGTCGCCTCGATCAGCAAGCTCGTGCCGCACTACGCCACCGGCGCCTACGGCTTCCCGAAGGACCTGCGCCAGGGCTTCGACCTCTTCCGCAGGGCGGCCGAGAAGGGCGATCCCGTCGCGATGGCGACCATGGCGACCCTGATCGACAACGGCTTCTCCCGCTACTTCCCCGGGGTGAGCGCCGCCGACATGGTGCTGCGGGCGTTGAAGCGCGGCGAGATCGGCGCCGCCTCGGTCTCGGCCACCGACACCGCGGCGCAGAAGCTGAAGCCGGAGACGATCCGCACCGTGCAGCGGGCGATCAAGCAGGCCGATTACTATCCGGGCGCGCTCGACGGGCGCTTCAACCCGGTCTTCGTGCGCGCCCTCGACCAATACGCCAAGGCGAACGAGGCGGAATGAGGCGCCGTCTCGCCGCGTCGCTCGCCGGGCTCCTGGCGGTCCTACCGGCCCGGGCCGATCCCGGCACCGAGGCGCTCGCGCCCTTCCTCGACGCGGTCGCGGCTTGCGCCGGGCGGCCCGATCCGTTGCTCGCCGTGATCGGCCCCGAGCCCGGCCAGACCGCGTGGTCGCGCGAGCAGGCCGAGGAGGTGCGGCTCGCGGTCGAGAGCCGGCTGCAGGCGACCGGCCGGGTCCGGCTCGCGGCCGCCGCCGACGTGGTGCGGGTGAAGGCCCTACGCGAGGGCACGACCGGCTTGTCCGGTCCGGAGGCCGAGGCGCAGATCCGCGCCGCCTTCGCGGGCGATGCCAGCGTGTTCCTGGTCGAGCCGCGCCGGGCCGGCGAGACCGCGTCGCTCCGGCTCCAAGCGATCACCCGCTCCGCCGCCTGCAAGGCGACGAGCGAACCCCTGACGGTGCCGATCCACGTCGGCGCCGGCGTCGCCGACGTCGATGCCGAGATGGAGCGGGCGGTGAAGGCCTTCGGGCAGGCGGCGCCGAACGCGAGCGCGATCGAGGTCTGCCCGTTCGAGGCCGAGGGCGGCCACTCGACCTGCGCCAGCGCGCTCACCGACCGCCTGCTCATCGCCCTCGACGCCGAGGCGCGCTCGGCCAACCGCATCCTCAAGGGCGGGCGGCTCGAGGTGCGCCGCCGCCCGCCCGGCACCGCCTGCGCCGGCCCGGTCACGGCGCGCGGGCGCTTCCTCACCGACCGCGAGCGCCGCTCCTGGATGGAGCTGGAGTTCCAGCGCGACGGCGCGGTGCTGGCGCCGACCGGGCGGCGGCGCATCGCCGTCGAGGGTTTGGGCTGCGACCCGACCCCGCGCCCCTTCCTCGACCACCTCGCGGCGACCGCGCGCACCGATGGCGGCCGCCTCGCGGTCGCGGCGACCGCCACGCCGTTCTCGGCCGGCCAGCGGCTGGAGCTGCGCATCGAGTCGCGGGCGCGCCAGACCCTCTATTGCTGGGTGTTGGCGGCGGACGAGACCGCCTTCGTGGCGCTGCCGGTGCGCGGCAACCCCACCTCGCAGAATCCCCTCGGCCCCGGCGACGTGCGGCGCTACCCCCGCGGCTACGGCCTCGATGAGATCGTCGCGGGCGAGCCGTTCGAGAATCTCTTCGCCTGCTTCGGCATCCCCGGCGGCCTGCCGCCGGAGCTCGCCGCGCGCTGGCTCGCCGCCGCGCCTAGCAGCGAGGGGGAGGCGCGCCTGCTCCAGCCGCCGGAGGTGCTCGACCTCGTGGAGAAGATCCGGGCGGTGCCGGGCGTGACCGAGGCGACGGCGCGGATCGTGGTCCGGTGATGGGGCTTCGTGGGGACGATCGCATGCGAAACCTCTTCATCGCCCTCCTCTGCCTCGCCGCCGCACCAGCTCATGCCGAGGGCTTCGCGATCCGCGACCTCACCGCGGTCGCGATCGAGGCCGGAGCGGCCCTGGGCACCGGCTACGTCTCACGCGCCGCGCCCGACCGGCTGACCCTGATGTGCACGGCCTGCGAGGGCGCGCCGGTCGTCGATCTGCTCCTCGGCCGCCAGGCCGACGGGACCGAGGAGCGGGTGCGCGCAGGGCAAACCGCGATGGCGCAGCTGGAGGCGCTCTGCCGGGCGCGCCGCCCGGATTGCCGGCTGTCCGGGCTGTCGGTGGCCCCGGCGGTCGGCTGGGTCACGCGCTACGGCGTCGGGTCGAGCGCGGGCGCGACCGCCATCATCCTGCGCGGCGGCGACCTGTTGACGATCCGGGTGCTCGCCGGCAGCGGCGAGGCGGCGTCCCGGCCGGTCGAGATCCTGGTGCGCACGGTCGCAGCCCGCATCGTCGGCCCCTGAGAACAGCCTCGGGGTGACGGATGAGCAGGCCCGGAGTATGCGAAGGACGACGCGCAAGGCTGAAGGCGGGCGCATGACCGGCGGATACGACGAGCGCTGCGCGGCCGACCTCGCCGCGGTGGCGGAGGGCCGCGACCTCTCGCGCGAGGACCGCGCCTGGCTCGCCCGGGTGGTCGCCGGCGCGGTGCGGCCGAATCGCGACAAGCCGCTCTGGGACCTCGCCCACGCGCTCGCCGCCCTGGCGGGGCTCACTGAGGCCCGGGACGGGCGCGACCTCGTCACCCTCGCCCTCGATCCGGGGCTGGCGCGGGCCGACCGGCTGGAAGCGCGCTTCGCGGGGACGGGCACCGCCGTCGATGCCCGCGGGCTCAACGGGGCCTCGGGCTGGCGCACCACCTGGGCCGGGCTCGCCCGGCTCCTTGCGCTGGCCGAGTTCGTGCTGACGGCGGAGGACCTCTCGCATTTTCCCACCCTCTCCGGCTGGCTCGGCGACCTCGCCGCGGCGCCGGACGCGGAGGGCGCGGCGGCGTTCAGCCGGCGGCTCGCCCGCCACCTCGCCGCCTACCGCCAGGCGCACCTGCCGCTCGCGCCGCTGGAACGGCGCTTCCGGGCGATCCTCGGTTTCCTCGACGGGCGGCGCGCCTTCACCGACGACGACATCCTCGCGTGCTGGCGAGCCGAGATGAGCGAGGGGGAGCGGCCGGGCTTCCGGACGGTGGCCGAGCATTTCGTGACCTTCGAGGCGGCCTCCGCGCTCCTCGGCGGGCTCGCGGAACTCTCCGCGCCCGCCTCGCTCGACGCGGTCGAGGGCTGGGAGGAGCGGCTCGACGCCTCGCTGGCGGATCTCGCCGCCGCCGAGCCGGCCGAGGCCCTGGCCGCCCTGCTCGAAGGCCTGCCGGAGGGGCCGAAGATCCTGACCGGGGCCGAGCGCGACGACCTCGCCGAGTTCCTGCGCCTGGAGCCGTTCCACCGCACCCGCCCGCTCACGACCCTGCGGGCCGCGAGCTTCGGGCGGGTGCAGTCGGGCCTCGCCAATCGCCTGCGCCGCGGCGGCGGAGGCCTCAGCATCGCCGAGCGCACCGCCTGCGCGGACGCCGAGACCTACCCGGCGCTCGCCGCCCGGGCCGAGGCGCTGACGGCGCATCTCGACCGGATGCTGCGGATCGCGGCGGCCCTCCGGGTGCCGGCGGATGCCGACGGGCTGGCGCCGGAGATGCGCGACGCCCTCGCGGCGGCCCTCGCCGACATCCGCCGGGTGCGGCGCGCCGGCTTCGACGATCCCGCGCGCCTCGCGGCGGGTTTCGCGGCGGCGGATGCGGCGCTGCTGCGGCTCGCCGCGGAGGCGGGCCGGCTCGCTCGCGCCATCGACGGCCTCGCCCGGCACCGGCCGCTCGACGCGGCCTTCGCGGCCGACCGGGACGTCTTCGCCCGCACCTTCGCCGAGGCCTACGCGGCGGAGGCGGGCGCGTGAGCGACGAGGCGCGCCTGCTCGCCGAGATCCACGCCGCCCGCGCGCTGATGCGGGACAGCGGGCCGCCACGCGGGGCGGGAACCGGCCCGAGCGCCGCGTCGCTCTGGGCCTACGCCACCCGCGCGGCGGGCGGGCCGGTCGACCTCGCGGTGGTGCGGGCGATCCGCACCGATCCGGCGACCGCCCGGCGCTACCGGGCGCTGCTGGCCGGGCAGGCCATCGCCCACGCGCCGCTCGCGGTCGCGGCCTCGGACGGTGCGATCGCTGTCCGGCGCGTCGGCGCCTTCACCCTCGAGATCCTCCCCGAGACCGAGGACGGGCCGCCGCTCCTGGTGCTGCGGGGCGAGGAGGCGCAGGCCTTGCGGGCGATCGAGGCGATGCTCGGCGACGAGGCCGTCCGGCTCGACCTGCCGCCAGCCCTCGACGATGCGATCGTGGTCGCCCTCGATCCCGAGGTTCCGGAGGCGGCGCGGCTCGGCGCGATGCTGCGGGATCCGGCCTGCGCGGTGTTCCTGCTGTGAGAGAACGCCTGCGAACCGGCCAGACGCCTGAATCTTTCCGGGCCCGTCGTGAGTCTGCAAGCCTCTCCCTCTTTCCCGGATCTCCTTTGACTTCGTTTCAGTCGTCCGGGGCAGGGGCGGAGCCCGCGACGGGATGAGCCCGACCTCGATTCTGATCGTGGTGCCGACGACCGGTGGTCCGGTGGTCGTGCGCAGCCTCAAGGCCCGCCCCGGCCTGCCGGCCGCCGCCGCCTTCGCGGCGGGCGATTACCGGCCGCTGCCGTGGTCGGCGGACTACGCGCGGCTCGCGGCCGGCGGCGGGCCGCTGTCGCGCCTCGCGGAGGCGGGCCCCTACGAGCTGCGGCTGTCCGGCTCCTTCGATGCCGGCCGCTCGTGGGAGGTGCCGGTCTGCCTCGCCCACGGCCTCGTGGCGCAGGGCCACACGCTCACGTCCGAGCCGGAGGCGGCCGACCTCGTCCTGTGGGCGACGGGAGCAGTCGACCTCGACCTCGCGGTGCTGGCGGGCGATTACGCGCTCCTCGACAAGATCGCGCGCTCCCGGGCGCTACTCGACGCGGCCGAGCGGTCCGAACTCGCGGTGCTGTTGCCCGATGGGCCCGAGAGGGCCGAGGCCGAGCAGGCGTTTCGCGCGCTCGGCCGGACCCGGCCGCCGGTGTTCCTGCCGGGCACGGACGTGCCGGGCGCGCTCGCGGCCCTGGCGCGACCGGCGCCAGTCCCAGCCGTTCGCCGGCTCCCTCTCCTTCCCCTGGCGCTCGCCGCCGTCTCGATAGCAGCGAGCTTCGTCGCTGGATTCGCGCTGCTCCGCGCGCACACGGCAGCGGACCGGCCGGTCGTAGCCGACACGACCTCCACCGCGGTCGCGCCGCGCCCCGACACGGCACCCGTAGCGGAACCGGTCAGCCCGGTCTTGGTCGAGGAGCTGGCCGCCCCGGCGGGCTCGTCGTGCCGGCGCGTCGCCTTCGGGGCCGATCCGCCCGCGCGGCGCCCGGTCTCCCTCGAAGGGCCTGGTCGGCTACGGGCGAGCCGCCTCGCGCCGGAGCTGTGCGGCCTCGCCTTCCGCCCCGCCGCGCCCGGCGCGCGCGTCGCGGTCGGTCCCGAACTGGCGGCCGCCGCGCTCCCCCCGACGCGCCTGCCCGACGGCGCCGAGGCTTATTTCCTGCGCGAGAACGGCCGGCGAAACCTCGTCTACGCGGTCCAGGTCATTGCAGACCAAGTCGGTCCATCAGGCTCGGCCGTTTCCGGCCAAGTCGTTGAGAATTCAGTCGAGACGGGCGCCCGGATTCCGGGCGGGCGGCTCACCCATGCCCTCGTCCCGTAACGACTTGATCGGTCCGAAAAACGACTTTCTTTGACTTGCGCGTCGGCAGACGGCATAAAGCCGCCGCCGAGAGGAGGACAGCGATGGCCACAAGCCACCGGACACGCCGCTCGACCAAGGGGGAAACTTGGACAATCATCGGCCTGATCCTGGCGCTCGGCGCCGCTGAGCCTGCGCGGGCGCAGAGCGTCGGTTTCGATCCTGCGGATTACGGTCGCGCGCAGCTGCCGCTGCGGCAGACGACCGGCGATGCGGCGGCCTATGTCGACCGCAACAAGGGCGCCTTCGAGCCGATCGCCGAGCTCGATCCGAAGGACGGTCTCGCGGCGCTCGCCCGCCCGATCGGCCGGGTCGACATCGTGCTGAAGAACGGTCGCACCGGCCAGATGGTCGGCGCCTCCTGTACCGGCACGCTGCTGCCGGGCGACTACGTGCTGACCAACCACCACTGCCTGCCGCAATCGGGCGACCTGACCCCGGTCAAGGCCTCGATCCTGATGGATTACCTGACCCTCGACGGGGCGGGCTCGCGGCGGTTCGAGATCGACCCGAAACCGGTCGAGTTCGACGCGCGCCTCGACTACGCGCTCGCCCGCACCGCCGGCAACCCGGCCGCCACCTACGGCGCCGCCCGGCTCTCGGGCGAGGCGGTGGCGGGCAACCGCTCGATGCTGGTCATCCACCACCCCCTCGGGCGGCCGAAGGTGATGAGCCGCTTCCGCTGCTTCGCCCTCAAGGAGCAGGACGGCGGCCCGGACCTGCGCCACCGCTGCGACACGCTCGGCGGCTCTTCCGGCTCGCTGATGTACGACGCCTCGGTGGCTGGCGTGGCTTTGCACAAGGAGGGCGGCCTCGACCCGAAGGATCCGTCGAGCTTCAACGCCGCGACGCGCCTCTCGGCGATCCTCGGCCGCAGCCGCATCCTGTCCGAGATCGCCGCCCGCCAGGGCCGGCCGCCCGCCGCCACGGCCGCCGCCGACCCGGCGCCGCAGCCGGCACCGGCGGCCAAGGCCGTCCCGCCCAAGGCCGACGGCCCCCTCGATCCGGCCGGGATGAACGCGATCCTGCGCGGACGCTGACCTCGTCACGAAAAAACCGTCCGCCGGCGCGGCGAAAGCCGCTCTGGCTCGTCCAGGCACGGGGTGTGGGGGCGACAAGCAACGCCCGCGAGGAGAGCCATCATGGAGAGGATCGACGCGCGGCCCGCCCGGCCGGCCGCCCCGGAGGAGAGCGCGCTGCGGCGCACGGCGCAGCGGCGCCTCGGCCGCTCCTGCCTCGCCCTGCTCGTCGGCCTCGCCGCCGCGCTCAGTGGCACGGCGCGCGCCAACCCGCTGACCGAGGCGCCGGGGCTCCCTGAGCGGGCCGACGAGGCCGGGCCGGCGGAGGCGCAGGCCCGCAACCCCTCCGCCACCGCGATCATCCGCTCGCTCGCCCCCTTCGCCGACGGCAATCCCGGCCTCCCCGCGCGGGCACTCAGACCCGACGACGGCGGGCCGTCGGTCCGGGTCGCGGGCCGCTCGGTCGATCTCACGGTCTTCTTCGCCTATGACAGCGCCCGCCTGACGCCGGAGGCGCGCATCCAGCTCGAGCCGCTCGGCCAGGCTTTGGCCTCGCGGGAGCTTGCCGGCCACGGCTTCCTCATCGCCGGCCACACCGATGCGGCGGGCGCGCCCGCCCATAACCGGCGCCTGTCGCTCGCCCGGGCGCGGGCGGTGCGCACCCACCTCGTCGAGACCTACGGCCTCGATCCCGCCCGCCTGCGCGTGCACGGCTGGGGCCCGAGCCGCCCGCGGGATCCGGCCGCGCCGCTGTCGCGGGTCAACCGCCGGGTCGAGGTCAGCCTGCTCGCCCCAGCCCGCCACGGCGCGCTGCGCTTCATCGGCCCGGCCGTCGAGGCGGATTGCGGCGAGCCCGTTGCAGACACCTTGGCCGACCCGCGCCTGCGCGTCGCCCTCGACCTCGACGACTTCGCCGCGGCGCCGACGCCGCGCCCCTGCTCCGAGTGAACCGACATCCCCGCTTCAGGAGGACCACGATGCTGCCCATCCGTGCCGCCGCGCGTCTCGCCGCGCTCTCCCTCGGCCTCGCGCTCGTCGCCGGCCCGGCCCTCGCCCAGCCCAAGCCCAACGTCGTGGTGATGGGCGAGGATGCCGACGAGGACGCGGTGCCGCGCGGCAACCGCATCTTCCAGCGGGTCATCGCCGAGCTCTCCGAGACGATGAACCTGCGCGGCTACAACGTCTACGACGAGACCGCCGTGGCGATGGGCTTCACCCAACCCAACCGAGTGCGCCGGCGCGACGCCGAGCTGATCGAGGTCGCCCGGGCGGTCTCGAACCCGCCCCTCGACGTGGTGGCGGTGTTCCAGATCTACGCCTCGGCCTCGAAATCGGCCTATTCGGACATCGTGCGGCCGGAGGTGCGGATCCCGGGCCGGCTCCTCAACGTGCGCACCGGCCAGTCCCTCGGCTCCTTCGAGGTCGCGGGCGTGCAATTGCCGCCGCTGCCGCAGGGCTGCGACCGCGAATGCCTGCTGGAGCGGGTCGGCGCCGAGGCGAAGGTGATCGCCGGCGACGTCGCCGCGGCGCTCACCGCGAAGCTCGACGGGGTGGTGGCGCCGCGCCGCGGGGCGGAGCCCGGCGCGGGCGCGGCGCCCGGCGCAGGCGCGGCGGTGGCCGCCGCGCCCGGGGCCGAGGCCTGCAGCGGCCTGCCGACGGCCTACGTGGTGCGGATGACCGGCTTCTCCGCCCAGGAGGTCCAGGCGGCCGAGGAGTACATGGCGGCCTTCCGCTGCTACGAGCACCACCGCCCGGTGCGCGCCGGGGCATCCGCCGCCGAGTACTGGTACGAGACCCGCTCCGATTCCGCCCGGCTCGGCCGCAACCTGCGCCTGATGCTGGAGCACATGAGCGCGCCGGGACAGGTCCAGTTCTCCGGCAACACCTTCGTGCTCAGCCGCGTCGCGACCCGCTGATCCTCCGGAGATCCACGATGACCACGATGACCTCCGCCCTCCGCGCCGCCCGGGTCCTGGCCGTTCTCGGCCCGCTCGCCTGCGCCACCCCGGTTCTCGCCGCCGAGGCGGTCTTCCCGCCCGCCGCCTCCGTCGGCCTGGCGCCCCCGCCCGGCATGACGCCATCGAAGGCCTTCGCCGGGTTCGAGCACCGCTCCGGCGCCTCGATCCTCATCACCGAGATGCCGGCCGAAGCCTACGGCCAGCTGGTGGAGAAGTTCACGCCCGACGCCCTGCGCGCCACCGGCTTCGAGGCGAGCGGATCCGGCGCGGCCCTGACCGTCGCCGGCGGCGAGGGCCGGGTGCTGCGCGGCCGCCAGGCGGCCAACGGGCAGAGCTACACCAAGTGGGTCGCGGTGGTGCGGGGCGGAGCCGGGACCGGCCTCGTCACCGTGCAGGTGCCGGAATCCGCGCGGGCGCAGGTGCCCGACGCGGCGGTTGAGGCGGCGCTGACCACGATCGCGTTCCGGGCCCCCGGCAGCCTCGCCGAACAGATGGCCGCCCTGCCCTACACCGTCGGCGACCTCGCGGGCTTCCGCCCGGTGCGCACGCTGATGGGCAACGCCCTGATGCTCACCGACGGCCCGAAGGACATCGATCCCGACGGCGCGCAGCCGCTGGTCGTCGTCGCCCCGGCGATGGGCCGCGCCGCGATTCCCGCCGGCCAGGAGGGCGCCTTCGCCCGCAAGGCGCTCGCCACCTTCCGGGAGATCACGACCGTGACGGTCACCGACGAGGAGCGGACGACCCGCGACGGCACGGTCTTCCTGCGGCTGCGGGCCAACGGGACCGATCCGAAGAGCGGCCGCCCGGTCGCGGTCACGCAGGTGATCCGCTTCGACGGGCCGGGCTACCTGCGGGTGCTCGGCCTCGCGCCGGCGGACCGCGCGGAGGCGCTGGCCCGGACCGAGCGGGTCGCCGCCTCGGTGGCGATGCGGTGAGGCGGGGCGTGGCGCTCCTCTTGCTGCTGCTCGGCCCCGCGACGGCAGCACAGGCCGGCGGCGTCGCGCCGCTGCTGCGGGACTGGACCGCCCTCAACGGCGCCTGCCGCGGCGGGCGCGGCGACGATCCCGCCACGCTCGCGGCCTGCGAGCGGCGCGACGCGCTCCATCGGCGGCTCACCGCGGCGGGCTGGTGCTACGGCCGGCCCGGCGATGCCGGCTACCAGCGAGCCTGGCGCACCTGCGGCGGGACAGGGCGGTGAGCGCATGGCCTCTCCTCCGGCTCGTCGTCCGGCCCCTTCCCCGGCGCAGAGGGACCCGGCTGATGCTCCTCCTCGGCCTGGCGATCGTCTGGACGCCGTTCCTGCTCCTCCTCCTCTCCCTGGCGATCGCCCGCCTGACGGGGTGCGAGGTCAACGAGGGGCGGGCGAATCCTTGCCGGATCGCCGGCCTCGACATCGGCGGCGCGCTCTACGCGATGATGGTGATGGGCTGGCTCGTCCTCCCGCTCCTGCCGTTCATGGCGCTCTCCCTGGTCGGCGGCGCCGTCGCCGGGATCGTGGCCCTCGTCAGGGCGTTGTGGCCGTGAGCCGGGTAGGTCGTCTCGCGCTCGCCGCCGCGGGATGTCTCGCCGCGCTCCTCGCGCCGCCGGGCGCGTGGGCGGGAGTGGTCGTCGCCGAGCGTGCCTTCCCGCCGGCCGGGGCCTGCTACGGGAGGCACTACGACGCCGCTCACCTCGCCCGCCATCCCGGCCAGGTCGTGACCGGCCTTCGCCTCGGCGGCTCGTCGCGCGGCCTGATCCGGATGCGTGCCGCCGCGAGCCGGGTCGATCCCGAACTGACCCTGACGCTGCGCATCGACTTTTCCGACGGCACCTCGTCCACGGGCGAGATCGGCTGCCTGGAGGAGCGGGGCCGGATCCGGCGCTGCGGGCGGGCGGCGAGCTGCGCCGGCGATTTTGCGCTTCACGCCCTGCCAGACGGCCGCCTGGAGATCGTCAACGACGATGCGGCCTCGCGGGAGCCCGGAGCCGTGACCGCAGGCGCGGGCTTCAGCCTGGACGCCGGATGCCCGCCGGGCGGCCGGGCCGGGCGCTTCGTGCCGCCCGATGCGCAGAACCGGCTCTTCCGACTCGAGCGGCTGCCGCTCGCGGCCTGCGCCGCGGCGGGCCCGCGCCGCTGACCATCCCTCGTCGCCTGAGCGCGGAGCGCGTCATGATCCTCAACGCCCGGCTCGTCGCCGTCCTCCTCCCGCTGCTGCCAGCCGCAGCGCTCGCCCAGGACGCTGGCGGCCCACCGCTCCCGGCGCAGATCCGCGGCAACGCGCCGGACGCTCCCTCGGCCGAGGCCCCCGCCCTCCCCTTCGCCACCTCGGCGGCCTTGCGCGCCGAGACAGTCGCGCGGCACGTCCGGGAGCTGCGCGCGACCAACCCGATCGCGGCCGCCGAGGTCGCCCGGGAGATGGCCCGGCACGATTACGACGCGATCTTCCAGGGCTTCCTCGACGGTACGGAGCTTCGGGCGGGCGATGCCGGGGACGTGCTCACCGCCTTCATCGTGCTGCAATGGATGGTCGCCAACGACGCGACGGTCGAGCCGAGCGCCGCCGCGCTCCGGGCCGTGCGACGGCAGATGGTGGTGCCGCTCGCCGACAAGCCGCCCATGTCGCAAGAAGCATCGCGCGCCGCCTTCGCCGAGCAGGTGAAGCTGCGCGCCGTGCTGCACCATGCCGGCTGGCAGGCGGCGAAGCGGCTCGGGATGCTGCCTTCCTTCCTCGCCGGTCTGTCGAAGGATTTCATCCCGCCGGCCAAGCTCCGGGCGGTCGTGCTCACCGATGAGGGGCTGGTCGGCAAGGGCGACAGGCGACCGGCGTGGGAGGCACCGGCCACCGCGGCCGCCCCTCATGCCGCCCCTTCTGCCGCCCCTCCTGCACCCGCCGCTCCGGAGCCGCCGGCCGAGCCGCGCCATGCGGAGAACTGGGCCGGAATCGAGGGCGTGTATTTTCGCGCCGCGACGGGCGTCGGGGTCGGCGGCATGGTGGTGATCGAGTACGAGCCGCTGATCCTGTTTCGCGATGGCACCAGCTACGAGATCGCGGATGCCGCCCTCGAAGATGTCGACCTCGCGGCCGAGCGGGCGGCCCATCCGCGCCGGTTCGGCCGCTGGACCCGCACGGGCGACGCCTACCGGCTGACCGGTCAGGACGGCAAGCCGCAGGAGCACAAGCTTCAGGACGGCTCGTTCTTCCGCGCCTTCCCGGCGGAGGACGGGGAGCGGACGATCGCCCGCGCCTACCGGCGCCTGTCGGGCGGCGGCACCAGCGCGATGGGCGGCGACGTCACGGTCGCGGTCTCGAACCGCTACGACTTCCGCCAGGACGGGACCTACGGCCGCGGCGGCTCGGTCGGGGCGACGAATTCGGGGGCGAGCACCGGGGTCGGCTCGGCGATCGGCCGTCGGCGCGCACCGGAGGGCGGGCGCTACGTGCTCGACCGCCACACGCTCACCCTCACCGGCCCGGACGGACGGAGCCGCCGCCTGTTCTTCGCCTTCGGCTCGCAGGGCGACCCGGCGCGCCCGGACCGCGAGATGGCCTTCATCGGCGGCAGCGTGTTCTCGAATCCGGATTGAAGTCACGCCTCGCCATTCGCGTCCGGCTCGTGCATGGCGGGTCCATGGGTGGCTGGCGGGACGGAGGGGCGCGGTTGAGTCGGGGAGCACGAGTTCGTCGCTGGGTCATCCTGCTCGTCCCGCTCCTGCTCGCAGCCTGTGCGGACGACGACGGGGCGGAGCGGCGGCGGGCGCTCGGCGAGCGTCCGGGCCTCGACGCCGCGATGCGGGTCGCGGATCCACGCCGGGGCGGGCACCTCTTCGCCCGGTGCGCGGCCTGCCACACCATCGGCCCCGGCGCGGGCGACCGCAACGGTCCCAACCTGTTCGGCGTGATGGGGCGGCCCGTCGCGAGCAACAGCCCGCGCTACGGCTACACGGCGGCGTTGCGCTCCGTCGGAGGGACCTGGACGCCGGAGACGATGGACCGCTGGATCGCCGACCCGGCGAAGGTCGCTCCCGGCACGCGCATGACCATCGCGGGTCTTCCCGATCCGTTGGACCGGGCCGATCTCATCGCTTACCTGAAATCGCAGTCGGCAGAACGGCACTCCACGCGATGACGAGCCCGGATGAGCGCGATCCGACGCTGTGCGACGTCGCACAGGGCGGGCGCCGGCATTGGCGGCGCCGCTTGCACTAACATCGACGGCACGCTCATAAAGCACGGCGACCGAGAGCCGGGAGGCGATGTCATGAGCGCGCCGCAGGGGCTGGCCCGGCTGCTCGCCACCAACGCGTTCTTCGCCGAGATGGGCGAGGACGCGATCGCGGCCATCGCCGGCCTGTGCCGGACGCGCAGCCTCGCGCGGCACGAGGTGCTGTTCCAGAAGGGCGACCCGGGCGACGCGCTCTACGCCCTGCGCCGCGGCCAGATCCGCATCGCGACCGGCACCGCCGATGGACGCTCGGTGACGCTCAACCTCCTGGGGCCGGGCGACGTGTTCGGCGAGATCGCGCTCCTCGACGGCCATCCGCGCACGGCGGAGGCGGTCGCGCTCGAGGCCGCCGAGCTGTTCGTCATCGAGCGGCGGGACTTCCTCGGCCTCCTCACCCGCGACGCGGCGATGGCGGTCCGAATCATCGGGTTCCTCTGCGGGCGGCTGCGCTGGATGAGCGAGCGCATGGAGGAGGCCACCCTGCTGCCGCTCGACACGCGGCTGGCGCGGCGCCTGACCCTGCTGTCGGAGGATTACGGCGCGGAGATCCAGGTGACGCAGACCGAGCTCGCCGCCTTCGTCGGCGCGGCGCGGGAGAGCGTCAACCGCGTCCTCCAGGACTGGCGCCGCGCCGGCATCATCGATCTCGGCCGCTCGCGCGTGACCGTGAGGACCGCCCGGCGCCTGGCCGCCCTCGGCGCGCGGTCGGGGGTCTGACGGGTGGCGAGAAGGAGTTTCACCGCATGAGACACGTCGCCCGCGCGGCGAGCGCCCTCGCCCTCACCCTCGCCGCCGGGGCCGCCGCGGCCCAGGCGCCCTGCCGCGAGGAGACCCGGTTCGATCCGCCCCTGCGCGTGCTGCGCTGCGCCGACGGTCTCGTGCTCGAGACCGAGCAGGGCAGCGGGTTGCGGCCGATCGACCGCAACGGCGACGGGCACCTGGAGGGCGCCGAGCTCGGCGGCCGCGCGGTCCTCGTCACCCTGCCGCCGAGCCGGCGCGTGCGCCGGGACGGCTTCCAGATCCTGACCCCGCACGCCATCGCCTCGGTGCGCGGCACGGTCTACGCCGTCGACGTGACCAACGCGCGGAGTTCGGTCTTCGTCGAGCGGGGGCGCGTCGCCGTCGCCCGGCGGCAGGCCCCGGAGAGCGCGGTCACGCTCGGGCCGGGCGAGGGCGTCGACGTCGATGACGAGCAGGGCCCGCTCACGGTGCGGCGCTGGCCGCAGGAGCGCGTCCGGGCGCTGCTGGAACGCTTCGGGCGCTAGATGGCGTCCGCCCGGCCGGGACCGCGCCGCCGGGGGGACCGGCTCTTCGCGCTCGTCGCGCTCGCCGCCGCCCTCTCCTGGAGCGGCTGGCTCGCCCAGATGCACCTCGCGGGCCGCGCGACACCCCTCGACCGGATCGAATCCGCCCTCGTCGACCTGCGACTGCGGCTCGCCGGCCCGCGCCCGCCGCCGCCCGGCGTGGTGATCGTCGCCATCGACGACGAGACCGTGCGGCGCGAGGGCGGGTTCCCGGTCTCGCGCGCGACGATGGCGCGGCTGATCGACGGGATCGCGGCGGCCCGGCCGCGCACGCTGGCGGTCGACATCCTGTTCCTGGAGGCCGGCCGCCAGCCGGATTCCGACCGGGCGCTCGGCGCCGCCCTCGCCCGGGTGCCGGCGGTGCTGGCCGCGGCGGCCGTCTTCGAGGGGCTGGCGAGCGAGGACGGCATCCCGGTCGCCGCCTCCCTGCACGCGCCGATCCCGGCGATCGCCGGCGCGGCGGCGTCGGGCATCGTCAACGTCTCGGAGGACGCCGCTGGCGTGCCGCGCCACCTGCCCCTCGTCGTGCGGACGGGCGAAGGGATCGCCGCCGCCTTCGTGCTGCGGGCCGCCGCCCTGGCGGCCGGGCACGATCCGGTCGTCGACCGGGACGCCGTCCGGATCGGGGACAGGACCGTCCCGCTCGACCTCGGCCGCTACCTCCCTTTGCGCCCCTACGGGCCGCGGCGCACGATCCCGACGGTGAGCGCCGCCGGCCTCCTCGACGGGACGGTGCCGTCCTCCACGCTCGCCGATCGCGTCGTCGTGGTCGGCGTCACCGCGCTCGGCGGGAGCGACACCTTCGCCACCGCCTTCGATCCGGTCCTGCCAGGAGTCGAGCTCCTGGCGACCGGGATCGGCCAGCTGACGACCGGCGACGAGCTCCGGCGCGACGTCGGCGTGCGCCGTCTCGATGCCGCAGCCAGTGTCATTCTCGCCGCCGCCGCCGCGCTCCTGATCGCGCTCGCGCCGCCCGGCCCAGCCATCCTCCTCGTGCTGCTGCTCCTGGCGGGGTGGCTCGCGGCGGGCGCCGTCGCCTTCGCCCAGGGCGCGTGGTGGAGCGCCGCCCTGCCGCTGGCGGCGGCCGGGCTCCCGGTGCTGCCGCTGGCGGTCGCCCGGCAGCTCCTCGACCGCCGCCGGGCCGCGGGTCTCGCGCGCTCGGAGGCCACCTTGCGCCGGCTGCAGCCCGCCGCGCTCGCCGACCGCCTCGCCTGGGATCCGGGCTACCTCGCCGAGCCGGTGGCGCGGGACATCCCGGTCCTGTTCATCGACCTCTCCGGCTTCACCCGCCAGAGCGAGCGCCTCGGGCCGGGCCGCACCCGGGCAGTGCTGAAATCGTTCCACGACCTCGTCGACGAGACCGCCGCCGGGCATGGCGGCCTCGTGGTCAACTTCATGGGCGACGGGGCGATGGTGGTGTTCGGCGCCCTCGACCCCGATCCCGCCGCGGCCGCCGGCGCCGTCGCCTCGGCCGCGGACCTCGTCGCGCGCACCGCCGCCTGGATCGCGACCGACCCGGAGCTCGCTGGCGCCGGGCGCGCCCTCGACGTGCGGGTCGGCGCTCATTACGGCCCGGTGATCCTCTCCCGGCTCGGCAGCGACACCAACCAGCACGTCACCGCGACGGGCGACACGGTCAACGTCGCGAGCCGCCTGCTCGCGATCGCCTCCGAGGCGGGAGCCCGCCTCGCCGTCAGCGCCGACCTCCTCGCCGCCGCCGGAATCGCGGCACCGGGCCCCCTGTTCGAGCGGCGCCAGACGATGGCGATCCGCGGTCGCGCCCAGACCCTCGACGTGTGGCTGGGGCGCGGCGCCGGGTCTGTGTGACCCGGATCACGGATCGCCGGCGGAATCGGATCCAGGGTGGCGTCACCCCAACAGGGAGACACGACCATGACGACGACCTCGACGACGATGATGATGGCGGCCGGCCTCGCACTGGCGACTGTGGTGGGCGGTGCCGGTCAGGCCGAAGCCCGCGGATTCGGGCATGGAGGCTTCGGGCGCGGTGGATTCGGCCACAACGGTGGCTTCGGCACTCGCGGCGGGTACGGCCACCGCGGATTCGGGCATGGCGGGTTCGGCACTCGCGGCCGCTTCTACGGCCGCGGTTACCGCCACCGCTTCGGCGGCCTGGGCTTCGGCTATCCCGTGAGCGTCGGCGCCTATGACGGCGAGTGCCGCGTGGTCTTCAGTGCGGTGCTCGGCGGCTACACCCGCATCTGCGGCTGACCGGACCCGTGCCCTCCGCACCGCCGAGGCTGGACGGTGCACCGTGACATCGGGGAGCGGGCGGATCGGCCCGGCCGCTCCTTCAGGCGAGGGCCTGAATCCGAAAGCTTTTGGGGCCTCTCATGCGGTGAATTATGCATATTCACCGCACGGTCTCGCTCGTCAGGAACTGGGCCCTGTGAGTTCCTGGTGGCTCGCTGCCTGGGACACGATCGGGCGGGTTCGGCAGCGCAGCCGAGCTTGCCATCCTCGAACCCGCCGTGCGCGGACCGATGTGAAACCCTCCTTGTCATCCCGGGTTCCGCTCCGCGGCCCCGGGATGACAAGGAGGGGCGCAGGTCGGACCGCGAACTTGACCAAGCTCTTGCGTGACTGTCGTGGCCCCGCCGGGTAGCGCTGCTGCCACTCTTCGGTCTTGCCGCATCGTCCGCGACGAACCGGTATCCACATCATCGGACGAGGCGCCGGAGCCACCTCCGACTGAGCCGGTCGCCGCATACACGGCGCGGCGCGGCGCGATTCCAACCCACGACCATGCTCACCGGCTCCTTCGCTCGAATCCAGTTCCGGCGGAGGAACGCCGGATGGCGGCGGCGGGTTCGGACGCGCTGCCGGAGACACCGCGGTTATCCACGGCGCAAAGTAGCGCGCGGCGGCGTCATGGTTCTCGATGATCGACGCTCTCGGGCGCGGGTCGAAGTTCCCGACGATCGCGAATCGTGACTCCGGAAGGCCTGCCTTGTCTGGCACATTCATCTTGCCGTTGCGAGTCGACGGCGCAACGGATCGAAATACGCTCCCCTCTTTGTCTTCTGAAGATTCGAAAAATCTGTCAGCCGCAGGCGTTTCAAGAGTCTGTTTCTATAGTTTTGATTCTAGGTTTTAGGTCCGCGAGACCCCCTCAAGCCGCTGGCGGTTAAGGTAAATTTTCGAATCCAAGAGTCCCAAGTACGGCGCTGCCGGATCGATCTACGCCGCCGACAGAATGATGTACGGCGCGCCTGGGAGCGATGTACGCCGGAATCCGACTTATCCACAGGTGTCCACAGGCCCGGTTTTTGTCACGCCGGGGCCGGACCGATGTACGGCACCTGCCAAAACCGGAAGCCCGCCGATTCGCTTTTTGGCAAACCCGGGCGGACCGAAATACGGGGGTTTTGGCAGCCCCCCTCCCCGCGCCCTGCCGGCCGGTTTTGTCACGTATCGGCGGACCCATGTACGGCCGATTTGTCAGTGGCCCGGTTCACCATGCGCAGCACCGGCTCGCGCTCGCCGTCGATGATGCTGAGGTCGTAATCCGGCAAGGGCACCGCCGCCTCGACGATCTCCTTGATCGCCTGACGGAACTTGTGCTTGGGCAACTTCGAGCCGCTGCGCTTGTGCAGCTCGGTCATGCCGTAGCGCGCCTCCGTCTGCCCGGCGGCCTTGCGCGCCAGCCGGTACAGGAACTTGGCGATCGGCCGGGTGATCAGGAAGTAGTCCGGATTCAGCGTCAGGATCGACGGCTTGCCGTCCGGCTTGACGACGCCCTCGTAGACCCAGTCCGGAATGTCGATCTCGACCTGGTCGATGCGGTCGGCGCTGGTGCGCGACACCACTTTGTAGCGGCCGATCAGCGGGAACGCCTCGGTCTCGCGGCGGCGCGTCTTCGCCCGGTCGCTCGACAGGTTGGTGATCTTGATCCGCGTCGCCTGGAGGCGGTCGAGCGCGCGCTCGAGGTCCTCGTACTGCTTGCCGCCGAGCTCGCGCCGGCAGAACTTCAGGATCTCGGACGCCGCGGGACGGTAGGTCCGGGGCGGCAGCGACGGACGCAACCCCTTCGAATCGTCGATTCGGTACTGGCGCGTCTGTTCCGCCAGGTGCGAGATCATGTTGATGACGATGTCGTAGTCGTAGGCCGTGGCGAGCCCGACCTCGGCGCCGCCCTCCACCGTGATGACCGAATCCTTCAATTCGTAGCGGATCACCCCCTCCCCCGTCGTCTTCGACAGGGCGAAGGGCGCGATGTCCATCAGGTTCATGTCGTCCTTGATCGGGGCGTCATGGACGGTCGGCACGAAGAACGCCATCTGGGCGTCGTCGATCGGCGGCGGGCGGACGAGGGCGCGCGGCTGGCGCGGCACCTCGTGCTCGATGATCTTGGCGACCTCTTCGGAGCGGATCGCCTCGGCGAGGATCGTGAGGGACTTCCGGAGCGGCTCCCCCTCCTCGAATTCCGCGAGCTTCAGGTCCGCGAAGGAGCGGCGGCTGTAGAAGCGCCGGATGCGGCTGAGCCCGTCCTTCGGCAGGGGGATGAACGCGTCGCCGCGCAGGTGCGCGACCTGCTGGGCGATGCCCTGCAGGTATTCGTTCTTCTCGTGCAGCGAGAGTTGGGCGAACTCCTCGCGCGTCTTGAGATGCAGCTTCGCCATCGGCACACCAGTTCCTCAAGCGCTACCATAGCACGGCACCGCCTTGCGCATTCGTCTCGCCCGGTCCCGGCCCATGGTCGCACCGGTCTTCCCCCGGAATCGTGTCGCGCGACGCGATGCATGGATGAGCATCCGGTCTCGGCCCGGGCGATTGGGCGGCTTCGAACCCCCCTCCCCTCCTCTCGTACGATCGTTGGGGGGAAGGCGGCGCCGGACGCCCCACCGGCAGGCACGGTGCCGCAAAAATAAACAAGCAGCGATGTATAAACATACTTGCATGTTTGTTTATGCTCGACGATGCTAACCCGAGGTGAGCGCAGGAGCCGGTGGACATGGCCGAGGCCCGCAGGCGCCGAACGCAGCAGGAGCGGTCGGCCGACACAATCGACGCCATCCTGCGCGCGACGATCGACCTGCTCTACGAGCGCGGCTTCTACCGCACCTCGGCGACCGACATTGCGGAACGGGCCGGCGTCTCGCGCGGCGCGCTGAACCACCACTTCGCCTCGAAGGAAGACGTCGTCGTCTCGGCGATCCGGCACCAGCTGCAGGCGAGCACCGCCCGGCTTCATGCGATGGCGCGGACCATCCGCGAGCGCGGCGGATCGACCGACGAGGTCGTCGACTTCATCTGGTCGCTGATGACCGACCGGCTGTACTTCGTGACCATGGAGTACCTGCCGGAGGTCCGGCACAACCGGGACTTCAAGGACAAGGTCGTCGTCGTCGTCAAGGAGTTCCACGCCGGCCTGGAGGCGATCTGGTCCGAGCTGGCCGAGCAGTTCGGCACCGACGCCGTGCGCACCGCGACGGTGATGAACGCCACGATGTGCACCGTGCGCGGCATGATCGCCCAGTCGGCGAGCAAGGACGACGCCCGGTACTTCGACGATCTTCTGAATTACTGCAAGGAGCAGGTCGCCCGTGAGATCGACAGGATGAAGCCCGCCTCCGAGCCGTCCCGGCGGCACCGCGTCGGGGGCCGGCCGTGACCCGCCCTGCCCTCTCGAAACCCGCCTCCTCGGACTCCGTCGCCCTGTCGGTCCGCGACGTGACGCTCTCTTTCGGCGGGTTGCGCGCCCTCGACGGCGTCAGCTTCGACGTCGCGCCGGGCCGGGTGACCGGGCTCGTCGGCCCGAACGGCGCCGGCAAGACGACGCTGTTCAACGTCGTCTCCGGCCTCCATCGGGCGCAGTCGGGTGCCATCACCTATGCGGGGCGACGCATCGAGGGCGAGAGCCCGCACCGCATCACCCAGGCCGGTCTCGTCCGCACCTTCCAGATCGCCCGCGGCTTTCCCGCCCTCACGGTGTTCGAGCACCTGATGGTCTACGGCGTGCGCCAGCCCGGCGAGAGCCTGACGACCGCGATCCTCGGCTCCGCCGCCGCGCGCCGGCGCGAGGCCGAGCTCGCCGAGACGGCGCTGGCCGTCGCCCGCCGCCTGCGGCTGTCGCACGTCATCGACAACCGGGTGACCGACCTGTCGGGCGGCCAGAAGAAGCTCCTGGAGATCGGGCGCGCGCTGATGGCCGAGCCCGGCATGATCCTGTTCGACGAGCCGGCGGCCGGGGTGAACCCGACGCTCGCCGAGGAGATCGGCGACGAGCTGCTGGCGCTCGCGGCCGAGGGGATGACCGTCCTGCTCATCGAGCACGACATGGCGCTGATCGAGCGCCTGTGCCGCCACGTCGTCGTCATGGCCCGCGGGCGCACCCTGGCGGAGGGGACGTTCGACGAGGTCCGCGAGAACCGCGAGGTCCAGGACGCCTATCTCGGAGGACGGCGCTGATGCTGCTGGAGGCCCACAACCTCGTCGGCGGCTACCCGTCGGCCGAGCAGATCGTGAAGGGTGTCGCGCTCTCGGCCGATGCCGGCGAACTGGTGACGATCATTGGCCCGAACGGAGCCGGCAAGTCGACGGCGCTCAAGCTCGTCTCCGGCCTGCTCCGGCCCGCCTCGGGGACCGTCCGGCTCGCCGGGCAGGACATGGCCGGGCGCTCGCCCCAGGCTCTGGCACGCGCCGGGCTCGGCTTCGTGCCGCAGGAGCGCAACGTCTTCGCCTCGCTCACGGTGGCGGAGAATCTCGACATGGGCTGCCTCTTCGCGCCGCGCGAGACCAAGGCCCGGGCGGCGGAGGCGTTCGCGCGCTTCCCCATCCTCGCCGAGAAGCGGCGGGCGGCGGCCGGCACGCTGTCGGGCGGGCAGCGCCAGATCCTCGCCATGGCGATGGCCCTGATGGCGCGGCCGACGGCGCTCCTCCTCGACGAGCCGACGGCGGGCCTGAGCCCGGCGGCGGCCCACGACCTCTTCAGGACCATCCGGGCCATCGCCCGCGACGGGCTCGCGGTGCTGATGGTCGAGCAGAACGCCCTCGAGGCGCTCGCGATCTCCGACCGCGCCACGGTGCTGGTCGACGGGCGCAACCACCTCGACGGCCCGGCGGCCGCAGTCGCCGACGACCCTGACATCCGCCGCCTCTTCCTCGGCGGCCGCTCCTCGAAGCCCACCACACCGAACAGTTGAGCCAGGAACCATGATCGCTCGCCGCACCTTTCTCGGATCGGGCCTCGCGCTCGCCGGCACGCTCGCCATGCCGGCGGTCCTGCGGGCCCAGTCGGGCCCGATCCGCATCGGCACCCTCACCCCGCTGACCGGCGCGGGCGGCGCCTACGGGCCCGTCATGGCGAACGTCGCCAAGCGCGCGGCCGAGGAGATCAACAAGGCCGGCGGCATCAACGGCCGCGAGCTCGTGGTCGTCTCCGAGGACGACCAGACCAACCCCGAGGCGGGCCTGCGCGCCGCCCGCAAGCTGATCGACGTCGACAAGGTCGCGGCGATCATCGGCACCTGGGCTTCCTCGGTCACCACCGCGGTCGCGCCGGTCTGTTGGGAATCCGGCACCTTCCTGGCGACGGTCTCGGGCGCCGATTCGATCACGCTCCTGCCGCATCGCGGCTTCCTGGTGCGCACCCAGCCGAACACCACCCTGCAGGGCCGCAAGTTCGGCGAGTTCGCCCTCGAGAGCGGCGCCAAGACCGTCGCCTTCCTATCGCCGCAGACCCCGTTCACCGACAGCCAGTACGCCGAAATCACCAAGGTGGTGACGGCGGCCGGCGGCAAGACCTCGAAGCTGATCTACGACGACAAGAAAACGACCCTGCGCACTGAGGTCGATTCGGTGCTCAGGACCAAGCCCGACGCGATCGTGATGGGCGGCTACACCACCGACACCGCCGTGCTGGTGCGCGACCTCTACCGCGCGAGCTACCGCGGCAAGCTCCTGGGCTTCGGCTACGCGGTCAACAAGCAGCTTGTCGAGGCGCTGCCGCCCGACGTGAGCGAGGGCATCCTCACTCTCTCCCCCTCGGCCGCGGCGGATTCCAATGGCTATAAGCACGTCGCGCGCCTGGCCGGCGTCGAGACGCCCGATACCTATAGCTGCCAGGTCTACGACCAGCTCAACCTCGTGGCGATGGCGCTCGGTCTCGGCCGCGGCGACACCGGCAGCGTGATCAAGGCCAACATCCGCTCCGTGTCGCAGGGCGGCGGCGAGCGCGTCGACAACGCGGTCGACGGCCTCAAGCTCATCGCCGCCGGCAAGAAGGTCGATTACGACGGCGCCTCCGGCCCTTGCGACTTCACCGAGACCGGCGACGTCGCCGACGCCAAGTTCCGCTACGAGCAGGTCCGCGGCGGCAAGATCACCCTGATCAAGATCGCCTGACCATGGAGGCCCTCCTCCAGACCCTCGTGAACGGGCTCGTGGCGGGATCGCTCCTCGCGGTCCCGGCCTTGGGCTTCAGCGCGATCTTCGCCGTCCTGCGCTTCCCCAACTTCGCCGTCGGCGCGCTCGCGACGGCGGGTGCCTACGGCGCCTGGCTCGCCAATACGAGCCTCGGGGCGCCGGTCGCTCTGGCGATCGTCGTCGGCTTCGTCGTCGCGGGCCTCGTCGGCGTCGCGGTCGAGGCCGCGGCGCTCGACCGGCTCGGGCGGGCCGGTCCCCTGATGAAGGCGATCGGCTCGCTCGCCGCCGGCATGCTGCTCGAGAACGTCATCCGCTTCGCCTTCGGCAACGACCTCAAGGCGTTCGACCTGCCGCTCGCCCGCGACATCGTCTTCGGGCCGATCCGGATCGGCCCGCAGCAGCTCGCGAGCGTCGGATTCGCTCTCGCCGCGATGGCCGCTTTCTGGGCCTTCCTGTCGCTCTCGAGCCTCGGCCGGTCGATGCGGGCGGTCGCCGACAACCCGGACCTCGCCCGGCTCAAGGGCGTCGATCCGACTCGCGTCGCGCTCGTGACGGTGTTCCTCGGCGCGGGGCTCTGCGGCGTCGGCGGCACCCTCGTCGGGCTCGACGCCTCGCTCGATCCGCTGACCGGCGGGCGCGTGCTGCTCTCGGTCTTCGCGGCCGCGGTGGTCGGCGGCCTCGGCAGCATCCCGGGCGCGGTCGCCGGCGCCTTCCTGATCGGGATCACCGAGGAGATGTCCTCGCTCGCCCTCGCGCCTGCCTACCGGCTGGCCGTCAGCTTCGCGGTGATCTTCCTCGTCCTCAGCTTCCGGCCCTCGGGCCTCCTCGGCCGGGCCGTGCGGTGACGCGATGCTGACCTACCTCCTCTTCGCCCTCGTCATCGGGTCGATCTACGCGCTCCTCGCGCAGAGCCTGATGCTGTCCTGGGGGCTCGCGGGCCTCGTCAATCTCGGGCTTGCCGGCCTCTTCGCGGTGGGCGCCTACGCCTCGGCCATGGCGACGACCTGGGGTCACGCGCCGATCCCGGTGGGGATCGCCTTCGCGATGGTCGCCGGCGGCGCCGTCGGCCTCGTCGTCTGCTTCTCGACGCTCAAGCTGCGGGACGACTACCTCGCCATCGTGACGCTGGGCTTCGCCGAGGTGGTGCGGGTCGTGGCCTCGAACGAGGTCTGGCTGACCGGCGGGACCGACGGCATCCCGGGCGTGCCCGTGATGGTGCCGCGCGACCTCGGCCTCGGCTTCCATGCCGGCACGCTCGCCATCGTGCTCGCGGCGGTCGCCCTCGTCTACGCGCTCCAGCGCCGCCTGCTCGCCGCGCCCTGGGGCCGGACGTTGCGGGCGATCCGCGAGGACCAGATCGTGGCCTCGGTCGCCGGCAAGAGCACCGTGCGCTTCAAGGCCCAGGCCTTCTGCATCGCCTCCGCGATCGCGGCGCTCGCCGGCGCGCTCTACGGCCACTACACGAGCTACGTCGCGCCGGACCAGTTCCAGCCGCTGGTCACGATCTACATCTTCCTCGCGGTGACCGCCGGCGGCAACGCCCGCCCGGCCGGTGCGGTGATCGGCGCCTACGCCCTCGTCGCCTTCCTGGAATCGACGCGCTTCCTCGCCGAGCTGGTGCCGGGCCTCGCCCCCGTCCAGGCGGCGGCCTTGCGCGAGATCATCGTCGGCCTCGGCCTCCTCCTCGTCCTCAGCGTGCGGCCGAACGGCATCCTGCCGGAGCGGTCCCAGAAGGCACCCGCCCGATGAACGATTGGCTCGATCCCCTCACCGCCGTCGCCGAGGCCCTGGCACGGGACGCGCGCCCCGAGGCGGCCTTCGCGGCCGTCGAGGGCGCGCTCCAGACCCTCCTCGGCCACCGGCTCTTCACCGTGCTCCTGTGCCGGCCCGGCGACGAGGTCGAGCGCGCCTACTCGTCGGACCCGGTCAACTATCCCCTCGGCGGCCGCAAGCGCTTCGCGTCGACGCCCTGGGGCGAGCTGGTGCTCCGGCGCCGCCAGCCCTTCCTCGGTCCCGACCGGGCGGCACTCCGCTGGGCCTATGCCGACCACGCCCTCATCGAGAGCCTCGGGCTCGGCAGCGCCATGAATGTCTGCGTCGAGCACGGCGGCGACCTCCTCGCCGTGCTCGCTCTCCTCCACGAGGAGGGGCACTTCCACGATTCGCGCCAGGTCGCGACCGTGCGGGCGGTGACGCCGTTCCTGATTCCGGCCCTGCGCGCGCTGCGCGGCTGATACGACGTCCGGACGAGTGCGTCCGGACGTCGTCGCGTCATTCCGGGGCCGCGGGAGCGCAGGCCTTCAGCCGGCGAGCAACCGTCGGGCCGCCGCCAGGTTCGCCCGCACATGCGCCTCCGGCGAGACGGTCCCGGTGATCGGCACCTCGATCGAGAGGGAAGCCGTGTGCGGCAGGGCCGCGATCAGCGCCCCCAAGGGCAGCGCCCCCTCCCCCGGCGGCAGGCGCCCCGCCCGTGCCTCCTGGATGACGGCATCCGTCGATCGCGGCCTCGCGGCGGGTGCGTCGCAGAGCTGTGCGTGGCGGATGAGGCCGGGCGGCACGGCGCGCACGTCCTCGGGCGATCCGCCGGTTCGGGAGAGGTGGAGCGCGTCGACGAGGACGCCGCCATTCGGCCGGGCGGCGGCCTCGACCACCCCGACGGCATCCGGCAGGCTGGCCACCCGGCGCCAGGCCATGCATTCGAGGTCCACCCCCATGCCGAACCCGGCCGCGAGATCGCAGAGTTCCGCGAACCGGGCGACGAGGCGCGAACGGTCGGGATCGTCGCCGCACACGCTCAGGCGCCGGGCGCCGAGCCCCGCGGCGGCCTCGAGGATGCCGGAGAGCGAGGCCGGGACGAAATCCTCCCCGATGGTGATGAACTCGATGTCGTGGACGCGCATGCCCTCGTCGGCGAGGGCCCGCCGCATCGCCCGGAAGGCGTCGGTCCCGGTCGGCAACTCGTAGAACGGAGCACCCGGGAAGGCCGGGGAGAGCCGCAGGCCCACCGACGCGCAGCCGGTCCGGCCTGCGAGCCGGACGAGATCGACGGGCGGCACCCCGATGCAGGTGAAGTGGGCGAGGCCGAGCGGCCAGTCGGGAGAGGCGTGCATGGGGGCTCGGGACATCAGGGGGCGAGCCTGTCGGCGAGGTGCCGCTGCAGGTTGGTGCCCGTCCGGTGGATGTGCTCGCGCAAGGAGTCACAGGCGAAGTCGGCGTCGCGCGCGACCGCCCCTTGCGCGATCTCGCCGTGCTCGTGGGCGACGTCGCGGTCGCCGCCGGGCGTCCGGCGCAGGAACGAGCGGCGGTAGCGGTCGTTCAGGTTCAGGAGCACGCTGCAGAACCGGACCAGCAGCGGCATGCGGCAGCCGGCGATCAGCGTGAGGTGGAACTCCCGGTGATACGCCTCCCACCGCTCCAGCGTGTCGGGCTGATCCGGGACGCGCTCGATCCGGTTCATGCGGTGGAGCGCGCGCATCACGTCGCCCTCCCAGTCCACGGTGCCGATCGCGATCGCCTGGCGCAGGGCCAGGACCTCGAATTCCTCGCGCAGCCGCGTGATCTCCGCCAGGTTCGACAGCGAGACCGGCGCGACGCGGTAGCCGCGATTGTCCTCGAACACCACGAGCCCGTCGGCGATCAGCCGGGCCAGGGCCTCTCGGAGCGGGCTCAGCGAGACCTGGAAGCTCCCACGGGCGCGCTCCAGGTTGATCTTGCTGCCCGCTTCGAGCTGGCCGGACACGATCGCCTCGCGCAGCCGGTCGACGAGCTGGCTCGCCATCGTGTTCTTGCCGTCGTCGACCAGGGCGAGGCCCGGCATGGCCGATGCGGGAACAGGCTGGATCCCGTCCCGGTCACGTGCAGCGCGTCGCCTCCTGGCCTCGGTCAAGGCGCACTCCCTCCGAGACGACGGCTCGCCTCTTCATCGATGATCCGTATGAAAAACGATTTTTTCTGTCAATCGTGATGGTGCTGCCCGTGCGGAGAGACGCCGGAGGGCGCGACCGCGTCCCGGCCGTGCCGCCGGCTCTTACCGTCGCGGGCCGGCTATTCGAAGGACATCCTTCCGATCCCGGAATGCATGTGCCGATCCACCGACCATGACCGTGCGCCTGCCGGCGAGCGACCCGACGCAGCCCCGCCCGGCTCGTCACGGCATGTCGGCATCCATCGCAGACAATCGTTTCTTGACCGATAATCGATGATATGGGACCAGGGTCGAGTGTGAGGGAGGCAGGACCATGCGCATCGAGCGCCAGCAGGACGTGACGCCGGCCGTTCTGGAGGTCATGGCGCGGACCCGCGACCCGCGCCTGCGCGAGATCATGACCTCGCTCGTCACCCACCTGCACGGCTTCGTCCGCGACGTGCGCCTCACCGAGGCCGAGTTCCGCGACGCCACCGCGATCCTCAACGAGATCGGGGCGCTCGCCTCCGACACCCACAACGAGTTCGTGCTGATGGCCGGCTCGCTCGGCGTGTCGTCCCTGGTCTGCCTCCTCAACAACGGAGACCACGGCAACACCGAGACCTCGCAATCGCTGCTCGGGCCGTTCTGGCGCCTCAACGCGCCGCGGGTCGAGAATGGCGGCACGATCGTGCGCTCCGACACGCCGGGCGACCCGCTCTTCGTCGATGCCCGCGTGGTCGACGGCGAGGGGCGGCCGGTCGCGGGCGCGGAGGTCGATATCTGGCACGCCTCGCCGGTCGGCCTCTACGAGAACCAGGATCCCGAGCAGGCCGAGATGAACCTGCGCGGCAAGTTCACCACCGATGCCGAGGGCCGGTTCCGGTTCCGCTCGGTGATGATGATCGGCTACCCGATTCCGACCGACGGGGTCGTCGGCCGGCTGCTGGCGGCGCAAGGCCGCCACCCGATGCGCCCGGCCCACCTGCATGCCCTGATCGTCAAGCCGGGTTTCAAGGTGCTGATCTCGCAGGTCTACGACGCGAACGACCCGCACATCGCGTCCGACGTGCAGTTCGGGGTGACCAAGGCCCTCGTCGGTCACTTCGTGCGCCATGACGGGCCGCATCCGGACGCTGCGGCGCCCTGGTTCTCGCTCGACTACACCTACGTCATGGAGCCCGGCGAAGCCGTGCTGCCGCGTCCGCCGATCAAGTGAACCCGACATTCCCCCGGAGCGAACAGCCGTGCTGAGCGACGACGACCACCGCAAGGCCGCCGAGGCCATCCTCAGGGCCGAGCGCGAGCGGGTGCCCTGCCCGCTTCTCTCCAAGACCTTTCCCGGCATGGAGATCGCCGACGCCTACCGGGTCCAGGACCTCTGGGCCGAGGCGCGGCTCGCCGCCGGCGCGCGCCTGGCCGGCCACAAGATCGGCCTGACCTCGCGCGCGATGCAGATGGCCTCGAAGATGACCGAGCCGGATTACGGCCGCATCCTCGACGACGCCCTGTTCAACGACGGGGCGCAGATCCGCACCGACCTGTTCATCAAGCCGCGGCTCGAGGTCGAGCTCGCCTTCATCATGGGCGAGGACCTGTCGGGACCGGGCTGCCGCATCTACGATGTGATGCGGGCGACCGAGTTCGTGGTTCCGGCCCTCGAGATCATCGACTACCGGACCGAGGTGCCGCGGGCGATCGTCGACACCATCGCCGACAACGCCGCGTTCGGCGCCATCGTCGTCGGCGGGCGCACGATCCGCCCCTTCGACGTCGACGTGCGCTGGATCGGCGCGACCTTGTCGCAGAACGGCATCATCGAGGAATCCGGCGTCTCGGCCGCCATCATGGGCCACCCGGCCGCCGGCATCGCGTGGCTCGTCAACAAGCTCGCGGCGGTCGATGCGGGGCTCAAGAAGGGGCAGATCGTGCTCGGCGGCTCGTTCACCCGCCCCGTCGACATCAGGAGGGGCGACGTGATCCAGGCCGATTACGGCCCCCTCGGCGGCATCGGCGTTTCCTTCGTGTGAGGCCGTAACGGCCCTCCCTGCCGGAATAGGCGTAGGGGCCGATCGCCTCCAGGGCGACCTTGTGGATCCCGCGCTGCTTGAGCGTCGAGATCAGCTTGGTGATGCCGGTCTCTGTACTGTCCTTACGTACCGGCTTGGCGGCCGGGAAGAAGCCGAGATCAAGGAAGTGCTTGCCGACATCGATGCCGGCTACACTGGGGATGGTAGCACTGTGTGACATGGGTGATCCTGTCCTGTACGCGGGCGCCTGCACGAGGCAGGGCCCGATCGACTGTTCGGAGCATCCATCAGGACATCCGAGATCAGGCCGGAAGGCGATCGTGCGGCCATCGCCGTTGAGCGACATTGGACGCAGACCGGGAAACCGTGAGACTGCCGGATGCCCCCGCCGTAGCAGCCTACGGCCACACATCAGGTGCAGGACATCGTATCACGGGTTGGCCTGGGCGGTCTTGCAGGTGACGGCGGGCTTGCTCCTCTCGGACCAGGTCACCTCGCGTCCCCGGCCGCGCAATTCATGGCCCGCATCGCTGTACCGGAAGCCGTCACCGCTCTGCAGGCTCGGCAAGGTGACCGCCGGCCCCGCGGATGGACGAACGAGAGCGGGAGCCCGCGGCTCACCCATCGCGAACTCGACCACGAGCGTGAGATCACCTGGACAGGCGAAGGTGACGCGCTGAGTCGAAGGCGATGTGGCCTGCGCAGGAGGCGACAGGAGATCCCCGCCGATCGGTACTGCGGCGATGGTGAGTGCGAACCAGACGCAGGATCGTGAACTACGCTTCGCCATGTCGTCTCCTTGCCCCATCGATGTCGAGACGAGAGGATACGTACGACTAGCCGCACACGGTATAAGGCGCCACCGCCTGCGACTGCGGCCCGGTGAGCGGATCGCTCGGCGAGGGCTCGGTGTCGACGAGCAGCCAGTCGTGGCCCAACCCCGTCACGGCCTCGGCGGCGCAGGAACCCATCGGGCTGGTGTCGAGGGCGATCGGCGCCTCCGACGGAATGGTCGCGGATGGCGGGGCCGCGATCTGCGCGTGGGCGGATCCGAGGCAGAGGAGCGAGACACTGACCCGGAGACCGGGTCGGCACGACGGGAGGGTACGGCGGGAGATCATCACCAGTTCCGCGAGGCAGGGCGCAACGTCGAAGAGTTGGCTGGCTGGCGGAGGGCTGGCTGGCTGGGACTCTTCATGCGAGCCCGGTTGCGTCGGCGTCAACGCGTGCCGCGAAGAACAGGATTAGTCTCGCTCGAACCTACGATGGCGCGGGTTCGTAGAGATTCCAGAGTGGTCGTCTAACCTGCCGTGGAGTTGCCGTCGGGCAACATACGGGCCGGCAGGAGGAAGGGCTTGCCGCCGGCCGGGACCCGTCCGACGGGCCACCTCACGCCGAAGACAGCGCGGATCAGGTCGTCGCGCAGGATCTCGCCGGGGGCGCCGCGCGCGACGAGCCGGCCGCCGTCGAGCACCAGCAACGTGTCGGCGTAGGCCGCCGCGAGATTGAGGTCGTGCAGGATCGCCACCACGCCGACACCCGTGCGGCGCAGGCCGTCCACGGCCTCGAGGATCGCGCCCTGATGGCGCAGGTCGAGGCTCGCCGTCGGCTCGTCGAGGAACAGCACCTGTCCCGCTGCCATCGTGCGGCCCGCCGCCAGTTGGCAGAGCACGCGCGCGAACTGCGCGCGGGCCTGCTCGCCGCCCGAGAGGCTCTGATAGGAGCGCCCGGCGAGGTGCAGGATGTCGGCCTGCCTCAGGGCTTGCTCCAGCAGCGCATCCCTGTCCCGGCGGTTCAGCCCCCGGCCGATCCCGTCGAGGCCGATGCGCGCCACCTCGGCGACCGCGAACGGAAAGGCGATCCTCGTCTGCTGGGGCAGCACGGCGCGCAAGGTCGCGAGGCGCCAGGGCGGGATCCCGGCGACCGCCTCCCCCGCGTACGCGACGCTGCCCGATGTCGGGCGCAGTTCCCCGCAGAGGAGGCGCAGCAGGGTGGATTTGCCGGCGCCGTTCGGCCCGATCACCACCTGCAGCGTACCCGGCTCGACCGTCAGCGAGACGCCATCGACCAGCATCGTGTCGCCTGCCGCGAAGCCGAGGTCGCGGCAGGCGAGGAGCGGCGGCTCACCCATCGAGGCCTCGGTGTCCGGAGACGAGCAGCCACAGGAAGACGGGCGCCCCGACGAGCGCGGTGACAATCCCGATCGGCAGCTCGGCCGGGGCCACGACGAGGCGCGCCGCGACGTCCGCCAGGACGAGCAACGCGCCGCCCAGAAGCGCGGCGGCAGGCAGGAGGCGGCGATGGTCGGGTCCGATGACGAGGCGCAGCGCATGCGGCACCACGAGCCCGACGAACCCGATGACGCCGGCCGCGGCGACGCCCGCGCCGACGGCTACGGCGACGAGCAGTATCGCCGCACGCTTGAGGCGCTCGACCGGAACGCCGAGGTGAAAGGCCTCCGCCTCGCCGAGGACCAGGGCATTGAGGCCGCGCCCCAGGAAGGGCACGGCGAGGAGAACCGGCAGGATCGCCGGAGCCGTCGCCGCGACCTTGGTCCAGCTGGCCCCCCCGAGGCTGCCGAGCGACCAGAAGGTAAGGTCGCGCAGCTGCCGGTCGGTGCTGGCGAAGACCAGGAGCCCGGTCATCGCCCCGGTGAGCGCTCCGAGGGCGATGCCGGCCAGAAGCATCGTGGCGACCGAGGTGCGCCCGGACCGGGTCGCAACGCCGTAGAGGACGAGTGTCGCGGCAAGGCCGCCCAGGAACGCCCCGGCCGGCAGGGCCGCGTAAGGAAGCGGTCCCGGAAGGCCGACGCTGCGCAGGGCGCCGTCACCCAGCACGATGATGGTGGCCGCCGCGAGGCCCGCCCCGGCCGAGACGCCGACCAGCGCCGGGTCGGCCAGGGGGTTGCGGAACAGCCCCTGCATCAGCGCGCCGGAGACGGCGAGACCCGCCCCGACCATCAGACCCAGAAGCGTCCGGGGCAGGCGGATGTTGAGGATGACGAGGGCATCACGCGCGAGAGCCGGATCGGCGCCCGTGCGCGTCACGAGATCGAGGATGCGCGCCGGCGGGATTGGGACCGCCCCGACGCCGACGGAGAGGAGAGCGACCGCGGCGACCAGCCCGAGGAGACCGGCGACGACCAGGGCGCTCCGCCGACGGGCCCGCCCCGGCGCCTGGATCTCAATCATGGGCCGGATCGCGGGCCAGATCTCGGGCCAAGTCGGGGTAGACCGCCCGCATCAGGGTCCGCGCGGCTTCCGGGGTTCGCGGGCCGAACCCGAGCAGGGTGAGGCCGTCCATCGCCACGAGCGCGCGCCGGGCGGCGGCCGGCGTCTGGCCGAGCGCCGTGCCGGGCGCGAAGACGGTGTCCGGGCTCGGCGCCTCGGCCCCGTTCTGCATCATCACCACGGCATCAGGCGCCGCCGCGAGGATGGCCTCGTCGGTGATCGGCTTGTAGCCGTCGAAGCCCGTCGCGGCATTGTCGATCCCGGCGAGCGCCAGGATGCCGTCGGCGCTGCTGTCGCGACCGCCGACCATGATGCGGCCGTTCGCGACGGACAGGATTATCAGCGCCCTGGCCCGCCGGTCGAGCCGGGCGCGCCGCTGCGCCAGCTCCGCGAACCGGGCGCCGACCTTCGCCGCAAGCCTCTCGGCCGCCGGCGCGAGGCCGGCGAGGTTGCCGATGGTCAGGATCTTGTCGAGGACGCCCTCGGGCGTCGGCGGCTCCTTGACGATCGACACCGGGACACCGGCCTCCCGCACCAGGGCGAGGACCTCCGGCGGCCCGGCGCCCTCCGCGGCGATGACGAGGTCCGGCCCGAGGGAGAGCAGCCCCTCGGCCGACAAGGCCCGCTGGTAGCCGACATTCGGCTTCTCGCGCAGGGCCTCGGCCGGGAAGAGGCTCGTCGTATCGACCGCCACCACCCGTTCGGCGGCGCCGAGCCGGTAGAGGATCTCGGTGACGGCGCCGCCGAGCGAGGCGATGCGGTCGGCAGGACTGGCTGCCCGTGACGCGCTCGGAACGACGGCGAGGACCGCACCGGCCAGAAGGGTGCGTCGGCTCCACCATGGCGGATTGGGCATGATCGTCATTTCGTGAGGATCAGCTTGTTGTTGGCGGTGACCCGGAGTCGATAATGCTCGCCGGCATGCAGGATCGTCACCTCGCGGGTCCCGCTCATGAGGACGGCCGGGACGATCGTAACGGCCGCCTCCGCACGCCGTGCGCGCGCGCTGCCGTCTCGATCGCCGCACGCGCGACCGGCACCATCCTCTTGTTTCGTCATGTCGTAAACTTCAAGACACCCCGTATTTGAAATATTCTATTTCAAATACGGGTACGTTGCTGATGGTCAGTCCTATGAGACATTCCTCTGCCGTACAAGGCGCGTTCCACTGGGGCTGCCGACGTCACGCCCCCATCTGGATGGCGGACCGCCCGCGGCTGGAGCGGGGTGTCGCCAGGTCGAGACCGGTGCGCCCCGGCGGCGTGGACGGCGAGGCCCCAGTGTCCGCGGCACCGGGCCATCGGCACGGTCACGAGGTCGTTCGCCGCCGCCCGGTCCGCGGAAGCCGATGACGCCGCCTCGTCGGCCCGCCTCCGGCGCCATCGCGGGGACGCGCAGGACGAGGACCGTGCCCTCGCCCTCCCCGGTCCTCACCGCGATGTCGCCACCGGGCGGCCGGGCGAAGGCACGGCTTGCCTGCCGGTCGGAGCCGGATCGGACGCTACTTTGCGGTGCCGTCCATCACGCTCGCCGCGGCCGCGAGACCCCACCGAACGAGATCTTCGGCGTCGCCGGCCGATTTCGCCTCCGCGTAGCACCGGAGTTCCGGTGCGTTGCCCGACGCCCGGAAGTGGATCGTCCGATCGCCGTCGAGCCCGATCCTGATCCCATCCTGCTCGTCGACCGCTTGCGGCGATCCGACAGGGCGCAGGAAGTCCCGGCGGAACGCCTCGTCCTTGAGCTGCCCGAGGAAGGCGCCGCTTCGCTCGGCCGCGATGTTCTGAAGCCGATTGCTCGCGGTCTCGCCCACATCGAGCGCGACGACGAGATCGGCCAGCGGCATGGCGGCCTGCCGGGCGGCGGCCAAGGTCGCGAGGATCGGCAGGACCGCGTCGCGCGTCGGCAGGCCGGGAAGGATGTTGCCGCCGATCGGGCTGTCCGATCCGAGCAGGAACCCGCCATTGGCCTCGAAGCCGCAGACGACCTTCGACCCGTCCCGCCGCGCCTGCTCCATGCCGGCGATCACGAAGGGGGATCCGACCTTGGTGCGCAGCACGCGCTGAAACCCACCCGCGCGCTCGATGGCGGAGCCGGCCGTCACGGGCACGACGACGGCGTCGGCGCCGAGGTAGCGAGCCGTGATGAGCCCGAGCACGTCCCCGCGCACGATCCGGCCGGCGCCGTCGGCGAGCAGGGGGCGATCGGCATCGCCGTCGGTCGTCACGAGGGCGTCGAACGCGCTGGATGCCATGACGTCGCGGATGAACGCGACGTCCTCCGGGCGATGGGCCTCGGTGTCGATCGGAACGAACGTGTCGGATCGGCCGATCGACACCGTGTCGGCGCCGAACCCGGCGAGCACGTCGACGAGCAGGTCGCGGGCGACGGAACTCTGCTGGTAGACGGCGATCTTCAGGCCGGACAGGATGTCCGCCGCGAAGGCGTCGAGGTACCGGCGGCGATACCGCGCGATCGCGCCCGGCTCCTGCTCGGCCGGGACGTCGGGAGGAAGAGGAGCGCCGGTCGCGACGTCGCCGAGCGCCGCCAGGATCGCGGCTTCGTCGGCCTTGGTGATCTCGCCTTCGGGCCGATAGAATTTCAATCCGTTGCGGTCTTCCGGGATGTGGCTGCCGGTGACCATGACGGCACAGCATCCGCGACGCCGCGCCTCGAGCGCGAGGGCGGGGGTCGGCAGCGGGCCGCAATCGATCGCCGTGAGGCCGGCGGCGGCCGCCGCCGTGGCGACGGTCGCGGCGATCCCCGCGCTGCTGTTGCGCAGGTCGCGCCCGATCACGACCTCGCGGCTGGCCCCGGCCTCCTTGCCGACCGAGGCGAAGAACGCGGCGGCGTAGGCGAAACTGGCCTGTCCGACGAGATCCGTCACGAGGCCGCGCAGTCCGGACGTTCCGAATTTCAAACTGCTCATGTGTCTTCAACTCGCTGGACGATGCGAGACCGCTCCGGTCGGGATGTGCCGGTGCTCGGACTCACAGCGCGTGTGAATGCCCCCGCCCCCTTATCACAAGGACGTTGCCGGGGCCTGTTGCCGGCGCGAATCAGCGATCCGTCGACGAGTCGTTGGCCATACCCGCCGCGCTTGCCGCCTCCCGCCGGAGCCGGCTCATGATCCTCGACGCCCGTGCCCTCACGCTGAGAGCCTGTTTGACTGGCCTCTACAGACTGATCACGCTCCGCGTCATTCCGGGGCCGCGTAGCGGAGCCCGGAATCCAGAACCGCAGATGGTATAGGACAAAGCTGACGCCTATCCGCCTCGTTCTGTACGACCTGAGCGTCTGGATTCCGGGCTCCGCTGCGCGGCCCCGGAATGACCCTGAGGGTGGAAAGAGAGTTGAGAGAGTCAAACGGACTCTGAGGCGGCCCGAGGCTCTTCGTCGTTCATGGACGAGGTCCGGCTCGGGCCGCAGGGTGCCGCGGCCGTCGCTGGTGATGCGGGGCGGCGTCCGTCAAGACTTGATTGCGCGCCGCTCACGGACGCGGCCGATCCCGATCGTCGCGATGGAGTGGGCGGCCTCGACCGCGTATGGCAATGGACCGGCAGCCAGGATGCATCGGGGGATCCGATCGGTCGCCGTGGCCCGGCCGATGGGGCGCATGAGAGCCGCGAACCGGCCGACGATGCCCGATGGCCTTCTGCTGCGAGACAAGGACCAGGGGTAGGAAACCGTGGCTGTGAGTTTGGGTCGTGCCGCCGTGCCCGTGGGCGCCATCGGCGGCATCGTGATGATGCTCCTCGGCGTGCTGTTCTTCGCGTTGAACGACACGATGGGCAAATGGCTGCTCGGCACCTACGCGGTCGGTCAGCTCATGCTCGTGCGCAGCATCTCCGGCTTGTGCGTGATGGCGCCCGCCATCCACCGGGTCGGGCTCGGCGGGTTCCGCGACGCACCGCGCCCAGGGCTGCAGCTGCTGCGAGCGGCGTTCTCGACGCTCGAAGCGTCGCTCTTCTTCTGGGGCGTCAGCACGCTGCCGCTGGCCGAGGTCATGACCTACTACATGGCCGGTCCGATCTACGTCACCGCCCTCTCGCCCCTGCTGCTCGGCGAGCCTGTGGGCTGGCGCCGCTGGGCGGCCATCGCGGTGGGTTTCTGCGGGGTCGCCCTCGCGCTGCACCCCTCACCCGGCTCGCTGTCCACCGGCGCGGTCTGCGCCCTCGCCGGCAGCTTCTTCTATGCGCTGTTCCTCATCACCACACGCAAGCTGGCGGCTGTTCCCGGGACCGTTCTGATGACGAGCCAACTCGTGTCGTCCTTGATTTTCGGGGCGGCGCTCGTGCTCGCCTATGGCTGGACGTCGACCGGACTCACGGACTTCGCGCTGATGCTCCTGCTCGGCGTCGGATCGCTGCTCGGCAACCTCTGCGTGAACCAGTCCCTTCGGCTGGCGCCCGCGACGACGGTCGTGCCGTATCAGTACACGTTGATCCTCTGGGGCATGCTGTTCGGCTACCTCTTCTTCGGCGAAATGATCGGCCCGCTCACACTGGCCGGCGCCGGCATCATCGTGGCCAGCGGACTCTTCATCTTCCTGCGCGAGCAGCAATTGGGGCGGACGTCGAAGGCCCGTCTCGCGCTCTCGGAGCCGACAATCGCGAAGTTGCATGATCTCGACTGAGCGACGCGCGCCGAGCATCTCCGGCCGCGTGGACGATGAGGGAAGAGCGGCGGGCCGTCTATGACGCCCGATCACGCAGCTTGCATCCGCATATTCGTCCGACCGATACCGCGGCGTGGAGGACGGGCACCGTCTGGTCGGGGAGGATCCCGGGCGGCGGTGGCCGGTTGCCCGCCTCGTCGCGGTCGATCGCGGAGGTACGCCGGGTCTCGTCCCGGGAGCGGGCGGATCTGTCGCGATTGCACTTGGCCCGGATCGGACCCGGTGCGCCATCGCCGGCCCACTGCATCGGCGTGGGTAGCCCAACCGCTGGGAAGGCCTCCACTGCTCTACCCGCAGACCGGATGAGAAACATCTGGTTGACCTGCGCACTCATACCGGTAGAAATCCTGCCACCAGCCGAGACGTCGGGCGCGCTGCACCCGATCTTCGACCTCTTTGTGGGCGCTTCGACCGACGCACAGTCGATGGCATGGCCCCGTCGTCTTGCAATCGTCTGACGCATCTCGCGTCGCGTCGGCAGCTGATCTCGCGCGCCCAGGAGGTGACCATCCCCGAGGCAACGATCCCGCACGCGCCCTCGCGACCGAGAGCCTTCGCCGGCCTGATCGCCGCCACCGTGCTGCTGCCGCTCGTCATCCTGCTCGTCGGCCTGTGGGAGCGGCAGCGCGGCGCCGATGACTGGGCCGAGTTCGCTGCCGAGCACGACCGCCTCGCCAGGGTCGTGGCGGATCTCGAGGCGCGCACGCCGCGCGACGGGCGCCCCGATTACCGCCTGCAGTTCCGCCACGACGGCAAGTCCTACGGCGGGCCCCTCGCCGTGGTGAAGGCGCGCGAAGCCCGCGACGGGGCCGGAACGCTCGTCGCCGTGATGGAGTGGCGCCGCCGGCTGCCGCCGGTCGCGATCGCGGGCGGCGGGATCGCGGCCGGGCTGTCCCTCCTCGTGCTGCTCGCCGGGGCGTCGCTCGGGCGGCTCGGGCGCGGTTCGCGCGACGCGCTGGTGCGCGGCTTCTCGCTGGTGCGCCGGCTCCTCCCGGCGACGCTGGCCGCCCAGATCCTGGCGGCGACCCTCGGCTTCGTCGCCGTCGTCGTCTTCGAGGCGGGGCTGCTCGTCCAGGGCGGCCTCTCCGGCGACGGCATGAAGCTCCTCGGCGTCGCCGCCGTCGCGGTCGGCGCCACGCTCCTCGCGGCGGGCGGGGCCCTCCTCGGCCTGCGCCGCGCGCTCGGTGCTTTCGCGCCCGACCCGCTGACGATCCTCGGCCGGCCGATCGTGCCCGCCGAGGCGCCGGGCCTGTGGCGCCTCGTCGAGGGGCTCGCCGGGCGGATCGGAGCGCTGAAGCCCGAGGCGGTGGTCGTCGGCCTGACGGACGGCTTCTTCGTCACCGCCGGCCCGGCGGCGCTGGAGCCCGGCGGCGCGCGGCTCTCCGGCCGCATCCTCTACCTGCCGCTGCCCCACCTCGCGCTGATGCGCGGCGACGAGATCGCGGCGGTCATCGCCCACGAGCTCGCGCATTACGCCGGCGGCGACACCGCCTACAGCCAGCGCTTCCTGCCGATCTATGCCGGGGTCGCGCGCTCGCTCGACGCGGTAGCGGCGCGCGAGCGCCACGCCCTCGGCCTGCTCGGGCCGTCGCTGCGGCTCGGCCGGTTCGTGATGGAGCGCTTCCACCTCGCCGTGCGCCACTGGAGCCGGGTGCGCGAGTTCGCCGCCGACGCCGCGGGAGCCGGGGTGACGTCGCCCGAGGCGGCGGCCCGGGCGCTCCTGCGCAGCGGCGCGGTCGCCCCCCGCATCGCCGAGACCCTCGCGGCGGCGGCCGAGGCGCCGGACGCGGCACCGCCCGACCTCGTGGCGGCCGTGCTCGCGCGCACCGTCGATTGCGGCCTCGACGACCCGGCCCGTCACCTGGAGGCCGAGCAGGCCCACCCGACCGACACCCATCCGCCGACCCGGGAGCGCATCGCCGCCCTCGGCCAGGCGCTCGACCCGGACCTCCTGAGCGCCGCCGGCCTCACCCCGCCGCCGCACGCCATCGGACAGCTCGCCGCCTACTTCGCCGATCCCGCCGGCCTGTGCCGGGCGGCGAGCGCGGATTTCCTCGGCGCGGTGCGCGCCCGCGACGCGGCCTTCCGCGCCGAGCTGGAAGCGAGGGCCGCTGAGATCGGCCCCGAGGAGCGGGTGCTGCGCGCGAATCATCGGCCCCGCGGCCTCGTGCTCGCGGCCGCCGGCGGCCTCTTCGCCCTGGCGGCCCTCGCCATCGCCGTGCTCGGCATCCCGGGGATCCTGCCCCGGGAGGCCACCGTCGTCCTCGCCACGGCGCTCGCCCTCGCGATCCTCATGGGCGGGGCCGGGGCCTTCATCCTGTCGCGGGGCGAGCCGGTCATCCTGGTCCTGAGGCCCGAAGGCCTGGCCGCGCCCGGGCTCGACCGGACGATCGCCTGGGACGACATCGCCGACCTCGACCTGACGGGGAACCATACCGGCCTCGTCCTGCGTGTGCTGCTGCCCCCGGCGGTGCCCTGGCCGCAGCGGCGGCCGGGCCGCCCCGCCGCGAAGCTCGATCCCAAGCGCCGAATCGTGACGCTGCCGCTTCCGATGCCGCGGGGGCTGAACCTGCGGAGCTTCGCCGGGCTCATCGCCACGTACCAGGTGGCGGCGCGCGCCCGGACGATCCTCGCCGGCAACGCCACGCCCGCGACGGCAACCGAGCCTGCCCGAGAACCGGAGAGGACCCCATGACCGGAACACCCGAGACCGCCTCGTCCTACCGCCCGGACGCCCTGCGGCTGCCGCCCCGGGGGCATGGCTGGATCAACACCTTCTGGGTCCTGTTCGGCGTGGTGGCGCTCGGGGGCATCCTGGTCGCCGGCGCGGTCTACACGGCGCCGGCCGTGATCTCGGACTGGCAGGTCCGCGCCGCGGCCCGGCCCGCCCCCGAGGCCCGGGTGAGCGAGGGCAAGTGCAGCGCCAAGCTCGTCATCCACATCTGCGACGCGACCCTCAGCCTGCGCACGAAGGCCGGGACCGTGACGCGGCGGGTGAACTACGTCTTCTCCGGCCTCCATGCCGGCGATTACCGCGTCGGGGTGATGGCCGACCCGGCCCGGCCGGACCTCGTCACCACCGATCTCGGCCTCGACCGGCTCTGGAATCGGACGATCACCCTGCTGGTGGGCATGGGGGCGATCGCGGCCTGCATCATCGGCGCGCTGCTCTCGCTGATCCGCGCTCGGCGCACGGCCTGAGTCCGGTGCGTGCGGCCCGGGCCGGCGAAACCGGGTCTGCACGACGCATGCCCCATCGGAGCCCGGAACGACGCGGCTGCCCGGCGCGCGTCGGACACGATCGGTCGGGCCATCCATCATGAGGAGTTCGGACACATGATCATCTGGTCAGGCTGGGGCATGCTCTCGGCGCTCATCGCGGCCGCGGGCCTCGTCGGCAGCGTGCTCCTCGATCCGGCGCTCGCGCGCATCGGCATCCCGACGCCGACCGGGGTCGTCCTCGTCTGGATCGTCGCGGCGGCCTTCAACTGGTGGCTCGGCACCCGGCTCAACAACCGCCCGGGTCGCGAACTCGTCGATCCGCGCACGGGACAGATCGTGATCCTGCGCCGGCGCCACACCTTGTTCTGGATCCCGATGCAGTACTATTCCGTGCTCATGGTGCTGCTCGGCGCGCTCTCGGTGCTCGGCGCCCTGCATGGCGGCTCTCCAAGACGCAAGGCCGGCCAAGCCGCACGGGCGTCCATCCCCGCTGCCGGCGCCCCGCTCCTCGCCGCGTCGCCGGACACGGCGCCTGCCGCCTGGCCGCAAGGGCGCCGCGAGGCCGGATGGATGTCGATGCGCGGCAGGGGCTGAACCGGCATGCGCTCCGCCTCTCGCCTTCCGGAACGCTGGTTCAACCTCGTTCTCTGGCTCATCGCCCTCGCCTTCGCGGTTTTCCTGATCGGTCTGGGGTCGCTCGTGGTCGGCGACCTGCCGCAGGTCGAGCAGCGCTACACCCTGGACCAGTTCCTCGACCGTGATCCGGCTGCGGCCTCGGCCGAGACCCTGAAGCGCCTCCAGCGTGAGCAGGAGGATGTCGGACGTCGGGCCGAGCAAGCCCGCCTCGCCCTGGAGGCGGCGCAGTCGGCCTCCCGCGCCGCCCGCGAGACCTTCGGCAACTGGTTGCAGACCCGTGATGCGACCCAACGCGTCGATCAGGATCCGGGCCTGATCGCGCGGACGGAGCAGCTCGACCGGCTGAAGGCGGGCGAGCGCGCGGTGGAGGAGCAACTCGACGACTTGAACAGGTCGATGCTGGCGCTCGCCGACCAGGAGACGGCGCAGCGGCGGATCGACCAGGATCTTCGTGCGGCCGCGCAAGGCAGGCTCGATGCGGCCGAGAGAGGCCAGGAACTCCGGGTCTTTGCCTATCGCCTGGTGCTGACCCTGCCGCCCCTCGCCCTCGCGGGCTGGCTCCTGATCAAGCGGCGGCACACGCGCAACTGGCCCTTCGTGTGGGGTTTCGCGCTGGCCGCGACGTTCGCGTTCTTCGTCGAACTCGCTCCCTACCTGCCGAGCTATGGCGGCTACGTGCAGTACGGGGTCGGCGTCGCCCTGACCTTGGTCCTCGGGCGCGCGGCCATCAACGCGCTGCAGGCCTATCAGGAGCGGCAGCGCGCGGCGGAGGCACGACCGAACGAGGAGCGTCGCACGCAGATCGCGACCGACCAGGCGCTGCAACGCCTGGCCAAGCAGGTCTGTCCCGGCTGCGAGCGGCCCGTGAACCTCGCGAATCCGGACGCAAATTTCTGTCCGCATTGCGGCATCGGGCTCTATGAGCAATGCTCCGCATGCAGCCATCGCAAGAGCAGCTTCGAACGCTTCTGCTACGCCTGCGGCGTGTCGAATGAGCCATTGCCGTGAAGGCCCGGTTCGGCGCTGCGCCACGATCCCCCGGATCGGCGTAGCGCTGTTGCCAGCGCCAGACAGCCGGTCGGCTGACGCCCGCCTGGTGGGCGACGTCGAGGACGGAGAGGCGCTCGGCCGAGAGCAGGATGATGCGGGCGCGCCGGATGTGCTTGAGGGGCCGCGCCCGATCGGCGACGATGGCGGACAGGTGCGCCAGGTCGGCGGCGCTGGGGATCACGCAGACAGTCCGAGCCATGCCTCAGACTCGCACGGCTCACGCCTGCCGTGAATCATCTGAATGCGTCCATGCACTGGAAACCGAGATCGTCCTGCCGGATTTCCGATCGGGGATCGATGCCGCGGCTCCGCAACGACGCCGGCGGCGCGCTTGCCCGCGGCCGTGTTCCCGGCCGAGCAGGCGCATCACGGGGGCGGTGTCGCGCCGAGGGTGCCCGTGCAGGTCGATCACCGCGACCGGAAGACCGGCCGCCGCGACCGCGCGTCAAACGGTGCATCGAGTGGCCCCGGGAGGGGCGAGGAGGAAGGGCAGCGCGCGGCCGAGCGCGACGGGGACCACCGAGGCGTGGTTCTCGTCCTCGAAGACGTGGAAGCGGATGTCGGCCCCCGTGCCCGCCCGCCTCCGCAGGCCTTCGGCGGCGGCCCGGGCATTGGCAACCATCGCGCGGTCTTCGAGGCCACCCTCGGCGGGCGAGGCCGACCGCGCCGAGCGCTGCTCGAGGGCACCGACCGCGATCATCAGCCGGACGGCGTGCGAGAGCGGCGCCGCGCTCCAGGCCCGCACCAGGGCCCGGTCGTCGAACCACAGCGACGGGCTGGCGGCCGCGTAGGCAGCGAAGGCCGAGGGCCGGGTCAGGACGGCGTGGAGGACGAAGAGGCCGCCGAGCGAGTGCCCGAACAGGGCGCGGCGCTGGCCGGAGAGGCGGAAGCGGGCCTCGACCATCGGGGCGAGTTCGCCGGTGAGGAAGTCGAGGAAGGCCTCCGCTCCCCCGGTCTCCCGGTCGTTCCCCGCCTCACCGATGCGAGGAGGCGTGAAATCGTAGAGGCGCCGCGGCACGTCCACCACGTCGTCCGTCGGATAGCCGATGCCGACGGCGACCGCCGGGCCCACGCCGGTGACGTCAGGCCGGCGCGCCCGCATCCGCAGGCTGTCGACGAGCGTGCCGAACCAGGCATTCCCGTCGAGGAGGTAGACGGCGTCCCAGCCGTCCCGCGGCATCGGCGTGTCGGGCCAGGCGAGGAAGATGCGGTAGGGCCGGCCCGACCGCGAGCGGATGTCCCACCGCTCGGTATTGGGCAGTTGCACGGGAGTCGGGAGCACGGGCTCCCCGCATGTCGGCATGGCTCACCAGCGATAGGACACGGTGGCGAGGATCGTGCGGCTCGTCCCGTAGAAGCACTGGTTGGCCGAGGCGCAGGCCGAGACGTACTGCTTGTCGAAAAGGTTGGTGGCGTTCACGGCGGCGGTGAGCCCCTTGAGCGACGGGTTCACGGCCCCGAAATCGTAGTGGACCTGGGCGTCGGCGAGCAGGACGCCCGGCACCTTGTAGGCGGCCGAGTTGATCGCGTCGCCGAACGAGGAGCCAATGTAGCGCAGGCCGCCGCCGAAGCCGAAGCCGCGCCACGCTCCGCTCTGGATGGTGTAGTCGCCCCAGCCGCTGATCGTCTGGTCCGGCACGCCGACCGGGCGCTTGCCCCGCACCGCGACCCCGTCCGTCACCACGGAGCTGCGGGTGACGGTGACGTCGGCGTAGCCATAGGCGGCGATCAGCGCGAGGCCGGGCAGCGGCGAGGCCTTGGCGCTGAATTCCACGCCGCGCGAGTTGATCGCGCCGGTCTGAACCTGGCAGACGGTGGCGCTGCATCCGGTCACCGCCGTGTTAGTACCCGTATGTGCCGTGTCGGTGGTGAGGACGTTGTATTGCGTGAGGTCGAAGGCCGCGACCTGCAGCAGGGCATCGACGCCCGGCGGCTGGTACTTGAGGCCGGCCTCGACCTGCTCCGCGGTCGTCGGCCGGAACGCCACGCCGCCGAACCCGGTCCCCGCCTGCGGCTCGAACGACGTCGCGTAATCCGCGAACGGCGCGAGGCCGTTCTCGAACTGATAGAGCAGGCCCACGCGCCAGGTCGTCGCCTCGCTGTCCGTCCTGGCGAGCGTCGTGCGGCCGGTGGACAGGGTCGTGGTCTGCGCCCGGTTGCGCGCCCAGTCATGGCGCAGGCCGACCTGCAGGTTCCAGTTGCCCCACTGGATCTGGTCCTCGCCGTAGAGGCCGAGCTGGCTGTTGTCCTGGCGCTGCTCGGTGGTGATGGTGGGCGCCGTGAAGGCGCCGTAGGCGGCGGTGAGGTAATTGACGTAGCTCGTCGTCCCGGTGCCGTAGCGGGCCGTCGGCCCGGTCCAGAGATAGCCCAGCCCGGTCAGCACCGTGTGCTTGAGCGGGCCGGTCCAGACATGCGCCTCCGCCTCGTTGTCGAGGGCGACCGCGTCGAGGCTCTCGACGTAGACCTGCGGCGTGCGGGCGAGGCACAGGTTGGTCCGGCCGCCGCAGAGGGAGGCGGCCGCGAAGGCGCTGCCGCTCGCCGGGACCGAGAATGCCTTGAAGTCGGTGTCGAGGTGGAAGTAGCGGAAGTTCTGGCGCAAGGTCAGCGCGTCGTCGACGGCGTGCTCGAACTGATAGCTGAAGGCCGATTGCTCGCGCCGGAAGCTGTTGTAGAGCGGGTTGCCGCTCTGGAAGGTGAAGGGGATCTGGCCGTTGGGGTTGCGCAGCAGGGTGCCGAGAGCCGGCATCCAGTTCGACTGGAAGCTGTTGGGATCGCGCTGATAGAGGCCCTGCACCGACAGGGTCGTGCCGGCATCCGGGCGCCAGGTCAGCATCGGAGCGATCATCACCCGCTGGTCGGCGCTGTCCTTGACCGCGTTGTCGGTGTCGCGCGCGAGGCCGATCAGCCGGTACAGCAGGCGCCCCTCCGGGTCGACCGGCCCGCTCAGGTCGAAACCGCCCTCGGCGTGCCCGAAATTGCCGATCCGGGTGATCACCTCGTTGGTGGGCACCGGGAGCGGGCGCTTGCCGACGAGATTGACGAGGCCGCCGGGATTGGACTGGCCGTAGAGCACGGAGGCAGGCCCGTGCAGCACGTCGATGCGCTCGAGGAGGTACGGCTCGATCGACGGGATCGCGTAGTTCACGCCCTTGGGCAGACGCAGGTTGTCGAGGAACTGCACGTAGCTGGCATTGCCGCCGAAGCCGCCGAAGCCGCGGATGAAGACGCTGTCCGAGCGGTTGCCGCTGCGGGTCTCGGCCGCGAGGCCGGGCTCGTAGCGCAGGGCCTGGCTCACGGTGAGCGAGGCCTGCGCCTCGATCTGCGCGCGAGGCACCACCGTGATCGACTGGGGCGTGCGCGCGGTCGGCGTCGCGGTCTTCGTGCCGGTCGCCGTGACGGCCGGGGCGTAGTCTCCCGGAAGGATGCCGCCTGCCCCGTCCACCGAGATCGCGTCCAGCGCGATCTCCCCGACCGGCGGGGCAGGCTCGGCCCGGGCAACCGCACCGGGAAGCGAGGCGAGCGCGCCACCGAGCAGGAGCAGCGTCGGCCAAGCCTCGCAACGAGCATGTGACCCGCGGCGCGGATGTGAGATGTGCGGCACGTTCGTCGTTCCCGGATGGGGGCCTCGCAGGTTCGAGCGTCGTCGAACACCCGCAGGGCGCAGGGCCGCTCATAAGAAACGAGGGCCGATGCCGACAATTGCTGCGACTTTCGGGATCCAGACTTTCCCTTTCGGTCCGAATCGGAACAATTCCGATCTGACCTCAGCGCAAGTCGCGCGGCGAGACGCCGAAACGACTGCGAAACAACGTCGAGAAGTAGGCTGGTGTGTAGCCGATCCGGTAGGCCGTCTCGGCGACGCCGGTCTCACCCGCCGCCAGCAAGGTGTAGGCGAGCTGCAGCCGGTATTCCTGGAGGAATTCCGGGATGCCCGTCCCGAACAGGCGCCGGAACGCCAGACCGAGGGCCTTCGCGTTCAGGCCCACCATCGCGGCGAGCTGCGACACGACGAGGGGCTCGGCGTAGCGCTGCACCAGGATGTCCCGTACGGCGGTCGCGCGCTCGACCTCGCTCGCGGACAATCCGCGCCCGGCCTCCGACAGGCCGTCGGAGGGCAGGCAGCTCTCGATCGCGCAGGCCACGAGTTCAAGGCCCTTGCCGAGGAGGAACAGGTCGCGGGCCATGCCCTGGATCGGGCACACCATGATCTGCGCGGCGATCGAGCGCACGACGGCATCGGCGCCCGCGGTCAGGAAGGCAGGCGCGTGGCCACCGGCGTGCTGCGTCGCGCGCGCGAGCAATGCGTCGAAGGGGATGCCGGTATGGGACTGGGCGGCCCCGACCGACAGATGGACCAGGGCGTACCGGAAGGTCTGCTCCGGCGGAAAGACCTGCTCGCGGCGATGCGCCGAACTGCTGAGGATGAGGCTGACGGATGGCGCCTCGACCCGGATCGCGGGACGATCGTCGATCCGGCACGACATGCGCCCGTCGAGGGTCACCGCGACGGTCAGGCCTCTCTTGAAGGGTTCGATCACGCGCCGCTCTTCGACGAACTCGTTCTCGCCAGTCGAGATGACGAGCTCGCCGCCGAGCAACGGTATGAAATTTCTCGGCAGCAGGATGCTGTTGATCGGGGCCGACATCGCGTCACGGTCTTCATCGGCCCGCCCTCGTCAAGAAATTCAGGCTCGACTTAGAATGATATGAATGTGCAACACCGATCAGCCTACGGATTGATCCGCTCCGAGCTTTTGACGCTGCGCGGGTGAACCTACCGCATGGCGGGAACGGTCGATAGCCTTGATCTTCGACCTGCATTCCGAGGGCCGGGCGCCGGTCCCGCGCGTTTCGTCGGGCGTAGGGCTGACGGCGCACGGCTGCTGCCGCCGCGTCGACGGCCCATCGACGGCAACGCCTCGTCCCGTCGGCCTCTCCCGCCTCCCCCGGGCACATCAGCGTCTCCACGCCCTCAGCGGTGTGCATGCCGTCATCGCGGCGGCGATCGAACGGCTCGTCGCCGCCCGTCGCTCCGAACATCGGACGGTCGATCCCGCGCGCGGGGCAGACCGCCGACGCGGCCGGAAGGGGACGGGACTGCGCCGTCCCGCAATCACCAGCGGTAGCTCGCACTGGCGATCACGCGGCGCGCATCGCCGTAGTAGCAGGCATTCGCGGAGATGCAGGCGCTGACGTACCGACGATCGGCGACGTTGGTCGCGTTGACGGTGAAGCGCCAGCCGTCGCGGACGTAGTGCACCTGCGCGTCGAACAGGACGAAGTCCGGCACGGTCAGGGAATTGTCGACCGTGGCGTAGGACTTGCCGACGTAGCGCACGCCGCCGCCGAAGCCGAAGCCGGCCAGGGGGCCGGTCGGGATGGTGTAGTCGGCAAACAGCGACGCGAAGGTCTGCGGGACGCCGACCGGAATGCGGCCGATGCGGGCGGCCGAACCGTCGGCGACCGTCTTCAACTCGTAATTCGTGAACGACGCCGTGATGGCGAAGTCGGGCGTGACATTGGCCTGCAGCCCGAGCTCGACGCCGCGCGAGCGCACCGCGCCGATCTGGATCGTGTTGTTGACGTTCGCCGGGTCCGATGTCGACACGTTGGTGCGGATGAGGTCGAACACCGCGGCGGTGGCGAGCAGCGGCAGGCCCGGCGGCTGGTACTTGATGCCGGCCTCGTACTGGTCGCCGGTCTCCGGCTTGAACGGCTGGCTGTAGAAATCGACGCCGATCACCGGGTTGAAGAAGGTCGCGTAGCTCAGGTACGGCGCCAGCCCGAAATCGAAGTTGTAGATCAGGCCGTAGCGCTGCGTCCCGGCGGCGGCGTGCTGCTCGGTCGCGCCCCGGGTCAGCTTGTTGAAGACGTCGTTCTCGGTGAAGTCGCCGCGACCGCTGGCGACGAGGGTGAGCTCCGGCGTCAGCTTGATCTGGTCCTGCGCGTAGACGCCGAGCTGGTTGAAGAAGCTGCGCGTCACGGAATACGGGACCGCGAGCGGGGTCGGGACGCCGTAGACCGGCGACAGGATGTTGAACCGGAGGCCGGGCAGGTTCGCGGCGGTCGAGCTGCGCGCGTTCGTGCCGTCGAGGTCGGCCTGCTTGTAGTCGAGGCCCATCAGCAGGGTGTGGCGGAACGAGCCGGTATCGAAGTGGGCCTCGATCTGGGTGTCGACGTTGAACACGCCGGCGCGGCCCGAGGATTGCGAGCGGTAGCGGTTGAGCACCGTCTGGTTCGTGCCGGCGACGTAGCTGCCGAAGATCAGTGTGTTGTCGTAGGCCTCGGTGAAGGCGTAGCGCAGGTTCTGCCGGACCGTGAACACGTCGTCGAAGCGGTGCTCGAACTCGTAGCCGGCATAGGCCTGCGTGCGCCGGTAGCGGTTGGCCTCCGGGTCGTTGACGTTGAGGTTGAGCGGGATGCGCAGCCCGAGCGCCTGCGGCCGGACCGTGCCGACATACGGCAGGAAGCCGCCGATGCGGCCGCTCTCGTCGTGCTGGTAGCTCGTGAGCACGGTGAACGTCGTTGCGGCATCGGGCCGGTAGGTGAAGGACGGGGCGATGGTGCCCCGGTTGTCGTCCGTGCCGTCGAGCTGCGTCCCGCCGTTATGCCCGATGCCGGTCAGGCGGTAGAACCAGTGGCCGTCCGCGTCGGCGGGGCCGCCGAGGTCGATCCCGAGATATTTCTGCCCGAAGGAGCCGCCGCCGGTCTCGATGTATCGGAGCGGCTCAAGCGTCGGACGCTTGCTGATCAGGTTGACGAGGCCGCCGGGACCGCCCTGCCCGAACAGCACTGCGGCGGGGCCGCGCAGGATCTCGATGCGCTCGAGCCCGAACGGGTCGACCTGGAAGCCGGCAAAGCCGTAATTCAGGAGTTGCAGCGAGTTGAGGTAGAGGCCGGTGTCGTTGGCGGTGAAGCCGCGGATCAGGAAGAAGTCCTGGCGTGTGCCGGGTCCGTAGGTCCCGCCATAGACGCCGGGCACGTAGCGGAGCGCCTCCGCCACGGTGAGGTCGCGCTGGGCATCGAGCTGCTGGCGGCCGATGACGCTGATCGATTGCGGCGTCTCGATCAGGGGAGTGTTGGTCTTCGTCGCGGTCGCGGAGCGGGTCGCCACGTAGCCGTCGACCGGGCCGCGCGGATCCTCCGCGGCCGGGCCGCCGGTCCGGGCGGGGCCGCCCGTGCCCGAGCCGGCCACGGTGATCTCCTCCAGCGCCACGACCGGCTCGGACGATGCCGCCTGCGCGTGTGCGACACCGACCGGGGCCGCGAGGGCGCCGAGCGAAACGCCGGCGAGCGCGAGGCGGCGCAGGATGCGCGACGGCATCGGAGAGTCCTTCATGATGTCACCCCTCGTGCATGACGCGAACCGGCCGCGCTGTTCTTCGATGTTACTTCGTCAATTCTTGTTCGTCCGGGCATCACTGCCCGGCTGATCTCGTTCGGCTGGATCCGGCCGTTGCTGGCGGTCCTTCCCGCGGGAGGGATGGGAGGCGGCGGCACTCAGCATCGCGGGCCCGCTTTGCGCAGGACGGCGCCGATCAGGTACGGCGCGCCGATCAGCGAGGCGAAGAGGCCGACGGGCATCTGGTAGGGGTAGAAGACGAGGCGCGAGAGCAGGTCGGCCCCGGCCATCAGCCCGCAGCCGATCGCGACCGAGCCGGCGAGATGCCACCGCGCCCCGACGAAGCCAGTGGACCGAGCGAGGTGCGGCGCCATCAGCCCGACGAAGCTCACGGGCCCGACCGTCAGGGCGCTCACGCCCGTCGCGAGGGCGGCGATGGTGAGCAGGACGAGCTTGGCGCGCCCGAGCGGCAGGCCGAGGGCGAGGGCGGCGGAATCGCCGAGCGGCAGCACGTCGAGCCACCGCGCGAGCAGGGCCAGGGCGGCGATGCTGGCGAGCGCCCCCGCGACCGCCAGTCGCGCGAGGGCCGGATCGACCTGCGTCGAGGCGCCGGTGATCCAGGCCAGGATCATCGCGGCCTCCAGGCCGCCGCGGGTCATGATCACCGTGAGGCCGGCACCGGCCAGGGCACCGAGCGCGATGCCGCCGAGCAGCATGCGGCTGCCCTGGAGCGCGGCGCGGCGCGCCACGGCGAGGAGCGCCGCGAGCCCGATTCCGGCGCCGAGAGCGGCGCTGCCGACCTGCGCGGCGAGGCCCGCGGCCGGCGCCGCGAGGATGCAGGTGGCGAGGCCGAAGCTCGCCGCGCCGCTGACGCCGAGAACCTCCGGGCTCGCCAGCGGGTTCGCGGTCATGCGCTGCAGGACGCAGCCGGACGCGGCGAGCATGGCTCCGCCCGCCATCACGGCGGCGAGGCGGGGCAGCCGCCAGGGCAGGAGGAGCGCGAGGTCCGATGGACCGGCGAGCACGAGCCCGGTGCGATCGCGCCCGAGGACCAAGCCCGCGAGGACGAGGACGACGACGGCGCCCGCGAGGAGCGTCAGCGAACGCCACGGCCTGGCGAGGCTCCGGGGAGCATGGGCCGTCCCCGACGCGATGGGGCGCAGGCCGGAGAGCCGGGGCAGCAGCAGGAGCAGGAACGGACCGGCGAGCAACGCCGTGACGGCGCCGGTCGGCAGAGCGAGACGGCTGCCGCGGTCGATCGCCTGCACGATCCCGTCGGTCAGGAGCAGGATCAGCCCGCCGAGGACGGGTGCGGCGACGAGGAGGGCGCGGGGCGTGCGCAGGCCGAGCATCCGCGCGAGGTTCGGGGCGGCGAGGCCGACGAAGCCGATGACGCCGACCTGCGCCACCACCGATCCCGCCAGGACGACGGCCAGCAGCAGCAGGGCGGTCCGGATCCGGGCGACGGGCAGGCCGAGGCCGCCGGCGCCGGCATCGTCGAGGGTGAGCAGGGCGAGGGGGCGCAGGAGCAGGGCGGCGAGCAGCCAGGCCAGGGCCAGCCGAATCCCGAGGCTTTTCGCCGGTCCCCAGTCCTGCTGCGCCAGCGAGCCGCCGCCCCAGAGGAACAGGGAGGTCAGGTATTGCCCGCCATACAGGACGAGCGCCGCGCTCGCCGAGGCGCAGACGAGGCCGACCAGCATGCCGGCGACCACGACGCTCGTCGGCTCGAAGGCCTGCCGCGCCGTGAGGCCGAGCACCAGGGCCGCTGCGGCGAGCGCGCCCGCGAAGGCGACCGCCTCGCGGCTGAGCCCGCCCAGATCCGGCGCGAAGGCTGTCGCGGCGACGATCGCCAGATGCGCACCGGCCGCGACGCCGAGCGTCGAAGCGTCGGCGAGCGGGTTGCGCTGCACCCGTTGCAGCAGCATCCCGGCGAGGCTCAGGGCCGCTCCGGCCGCGAGCGCGACGATGGCCCGCGGCAGCAGGCTGTGGAGCACGACGAGATCGCGCAGGGGGTGGCTCGCATCGTCCAGCATCGCCCGGATGCCGAGGCCGTGCAGGAGGGCGCCGAGCCCCGCGAGCCCGGCGCAGAGACAGGCGAAGCGCAGCGCGAGCGCCCGGTCGCCTGGAGGCGGGGCGCACGCGGCTCGGGAGGGATCGGCGACGGCGCCGGCGCGGGACCCTAAGCAGACTTGCGTTGGCAGGCCAACGCTTCGTCCGCTTAGGGTCTTGTTTTGTCGCAGATTTTTATCGCAAAACCGGCAACCACTTTTGCGGAATCTGCTTAGGTCGCAGGTCATGCCAGCGCCTCCGCGAGCAGGCGGGCGAACCGCGCGGCGGTGGGCAGGGCGCCGAAGGGATTGACCGGGGCCAGCACCCGGACGCGGTTCTCGCGCACCGCCGGCAGCGCGTTCCACAGGGCGCTCTGCGGCAGTGCCCGGGCGGCGTCCGGCGGCAGCGGACCGACGATGAGGATGCTGGCCCCCGGATCCTGGGCCAGCGCCAGGATGTCGACCGGGGCCTGCGCGACGTAGCGGGTGTTGCCGGTCCAGGCGCTCGCCAGGCCGAGCCGGTCGAGCACGGCACCGTGCATGCTGTCGGGTCCGAAGGCCCGGAAGTGGCGTGGATCGCCGACGCTGATCACGAAGACCCGTTCCCCGCGCCGGGATGCGAGCCGCTGCGCCGCTGCGGCGAGCGCCGCCTTGGTCTCGGCGACGACCCGCTCGGCCTCGCCCTCGCGCCCGACCCGGGCGGCGGCGATGCGGGTCGCCTCGATCGCCGCCGCGTAGGGTGGACGCCCGCGCTGGTCGATGCGCAGCGACAGGACCGGGGCGATGCGGCCGAGCTGGCCCTCGATGCGGCCGTACCAGGGGGCCGACAGGATCAGGTCGGGCGCGGCCCGCAGCAGGGCCTCGAAGTTCAGGCTGCCGCGCAGGCCGAGATCCGCGACGCGGTCGGTGACCGGCGGCTCGACCACGAGCCTGCGGTAGAGCACCAGCTCGGCGCCCGCCACGACCTCCGCCCCGAGGGCGAGGGCCGTCTCGAGCATCGCCCAGTCGATCGCGGCGATGCGGGGCGCCGCGGCCCCGGCGGCGCAGGCCGGGGACCGGGGGAGCACGGCGCCGGCCGCCGCAGCGAGCAGGGCCCGCCGCGTCGGGAGGAGCGCCCCGGATGCGGGGTCGCACCGGCTCACAGGGGATATCCGACGACGTCGCCGGTCCCGGGCAGGCGGTGGATGCCCATGCGCAGGCCGTAGATCCGGGCCAGCACATCCTCCCGCATCACGGCATCCGGGGTTCCCTGCGCGACGATGCGGCCATGGCCCAGCGCCACGATGTCGTCGCAGAACCGCGCCGCCATGTTGATGTCGTGCAGGATCACGATCACGCTGAGGCCGCCCTCCCGCCCCAGCGCCCGAACCAGGGACAGCACGTCGATCTGGTGGGCGATGTCGAGGGCGGAGGTCGGCTCGTCGAGGAGCAGGCAGGCGGCGTCCTGGGCGAGCAGCATGGCGAGCCAGACGCGCTGGCGCTCGCCGCCGGAGAGCGAGGAAACCGCCCGGCCGCGGAAGGCCCCGGTGTCGGTCCGGCGGAGCGCCTCGTCGACCTTCTCCCGATCCCGCGCCCCGAAGCGGCCGAGAAGGCCGTGCCAGGGAAAGCGGCCGAGCGCGACCAGTTCCTCGACCCGCATTCCGTCCGTCGGCGGGGTGAACTGGGGCAGGTACGCGACCTGCCGGGCGAACTCTCGCGGGCTGATCGCGGCGAGGTCCTCGCCGTGGAACCGGATACGGCCCGAGCCGGATGGAGCCTGCCGGGCGAGCAGGCGCATCAGCGTGCTCTTGCCCGAGCCGTTCGGCCCGATCAGCCCGCAGATCCGGCCCGGTGCGAAGCGATGGGTGATCCCGTCGAGCAGGGTCCGTCCGCCGGCCTCGACACGGATCCCGGCGAGCTCGAACAGGGCGGCCGGGCTCCCCTCAGCGTGCCGCCGCATCGTCGTCCTGCCGGCGCCAGTAGGTGACGATCCGGGCCTGCGCGCTGCCGAGGGCGAGGCGCTCGCGCATGATGGCGGTGAGGTCGCGGGCCGTACCCGCCTCGACGCCCGCATAGAGGAAGGAATCGCGACCCGCGTCCCGGGCGAGGCCGGCAGCCGCCCGAACGAGCTGCGAGCCCCGCCCGGAGCGGTGGAGAAAGTCGAGCCGCGCGCCGGCGCCGCAGGCCACGGCCTGCTCCTCGTCCCGGTCCGCCACCTCGACGAGCGCGTCGATGCGCCGGCCGGGCGCCGCCTCCTCGATCAGGCGGCCGATCACCGGCAGCGCGGTCTCGTCGCCGACGAGGACGAGGCGGTCCGCCGGCGGAACGGGACGGCCGAGCGGCCCGATCAGTCCCACGCGGTCGCCGGGACGGGCCCGGGCGCCCCAGCAGGAGCCGGGACCCGCGGGCGCGTGCAGCACGACGTCGATGTCGATCTCGCCCGCCTCCGGCCGGACGAACCGCACGGTGTAAGTGCGCGACGCCGCCGGCGCTCCGTCCACGCCGCGCAACGGACCGCAGGGGCAGGGGACGAGGAGGCGGGCATGCATCGCGGGCCCCGCGAAGGACGCCGCGTCGTCGCAGGCGAGGGTGATCCGGCGCAGCCGCGGCGTCACGGCCTGCCTTGCCAGGACTCGAAGCGTGCGCGGGGTCTCCTTCGGGCCGGAGGAAAGCGATGGGGCGGCACGAACGACAGTCGGCGGGGCCGAGGGAGGCAACGACATGATCCGGTTCCCGACGGGTGCCGACGCGGCGCAGAACAGCCGTCCGGGTACGGCTTAGCCGAGCCGGGTGCCGAGGGTCCAATAATTGGCCCATGCGATTTTAAGAAGTGGAGCTTATGATGGGAGGAGCAAGATTGTTTGTAATTATTAAAATTTCAGGCCCGACTTGCTCGTGAGGGCCTGCGGAATCGCGGATGCGAAAGGGGGATCATGGGCGTCAACAAGGCGACGGGCGCGTTCGAGCTGCGGCACCTGCGCTACTTCGTGACCCTGGCCGAGGAGCGGAACTTCAGCCGCGCCGCGGAGCGGCTCGGCATCGCCCAGCCGGGCCTGAGCCAGCAGATCCTCAACCTGGAGGCGCTGGTCGGCACATCTCTGCTCGATCGCAGCCGGCGCTCGGTCCAGCTCACGCTGCCCGGCCAGGTCTTCCTGCAGGAGGCCCGCAAGACGCTTCTCCAAGCCGACACGGCTCTGGCCGCCGTGCGCCGGGCCGGGCGGGGCGAGACGGGCCGGATCTCCATCGGCTACGTGGCCTCGGCCGCCTATGCGGGCGTGCTCACGGCGTCGCTCGCCGGCTTCCGGACGACGCATCCGGAGGTGGAGCTTCAGCTCACCGAGATGGAGATGGGCCTGCAACTCGCGGCGATCGCCGGCGGCGCCCTCGATTTCGGCTATGTCCGCCCCCCGGTGAAGGTCCCCGACGGGGTCGCGACGACCTGCGTCCTGCGCGAGCCCCTGGTCGTCGCGGTCGGTGCGGCCCACGCGCTCGCCGATCACGAGACGATTCCGCTGGCCGCGCTGAGCGGGGAGACCTTCATCGCGCCGCGCCAGGCCGTCGATGTCGGCTTTCACCACAACGCCGTCACCGCCTGCCGCGAGAGCGGCTTCGAGCCGACGATCAGCGCCACCGGGCGGGACTTCACCACCATCGCCAGCATGGTCGCGGTCGGGCTCGGGGTCGCGCTCGTGCCGCGATCCCTGACCTGCCTGCAACTGCCCGGCCTCGTCTACCGCCCGGTCACCGGATCGACGACGACCTCGGATCTCGCGGTGGCCTACCGCCGCAACGAGCCGGCGCCGGCGGTGAGGGCCTTCATCCGCCACCATCATCGGGCGGACCCGGCCGAGCGCGACGCGGCGACGTGATGCGCCGCCGGATGACCCGGACGGGTCAGGCCGACGGAGCGGCCCGGCGCGGGTCGGGCCAGAACGAGGTGCCGGCGCGGGCGAGCCCGCCGCCGAGCCCCGCCGGCGCGCCGTCGGCCCGCCAGCAGGCCGCCCCCGTCATCGTGCCGTCGGGCTCGAAGCCGACCGCGCACATCCCGCCGCCGACATGCGCCACCGGCCGTACCGGGTGGCCGCGGGCGGCAAGCGCCGCGCGCACGGTCTCCGGAACGCCGTCCTCGATCTCCGCCTCGTCGCCCCAGGTGAAGACACGGGGCGCCTCGACGGCCTCCTGCAGCGACATGCCGTGATCGACGAGGTTGAGGACGGCCTGGAGCGCGCCGGCGGGGATCCGGTGCGCGCCGGGCAGCCCGAGGGCGAAGACCGGCCGGCCCGCGCGGCAGCCGATGAGGGCCGAGATGCCGCTCGTGATCCGCTTGCCCGGCGCCAGGGACAGGGCGTGGCCGGGATGCGGATCGAACAGGTACATGTAGTTGTTCGGCACGATCCCGGTCCCGGGGATCATGATCTTGGCGCCGAACAGGCTGTTGATCGTCTGGGTCGAGGTGACGATGGCGCCGTCGGCATCCGCCACGGTGACGTGGGTGGTGTTCTGGGACTCGTTGGTGCCGACGCCCGGCGCGTAGCGGCCAGCCCGCGCCGGATCGATCTCCGGGCGGCGCAGGGCGGCGTAGTCCTTCGCGGTCAGCCGGGCCACCGGCACGTCGACGAAGGCCGGATCGGCGGTGGCGGCGCGCCGGTCGACGGCGGCGATCTTCAGGACTTCCAGCAGGAGGTGGAGCGTGTCCGGCGTGCCGAAGCCCATGGCGGCGAGATCGTAGGCCTCGAGCAGGTTCAGCATCTGCACGATGTGGACCCCACCCGAGGCCGGCGGCGCCGGGCCGATGATCTCGACGCCGCGATAGGTCCCCCGCACCGGTGCGCGCTCCACCGTGCGGTAGGCCGCGAGGTCGGCGGGCGCGAGGTAGGAACCGGCGGCCCGGAGCGCCGAGCCGATCTCGCTGCCGAGGCTGCCGCCGTAGAGCGCGTCCGGCCCCTCGCGGGCGATGGTGGCGAGCGTCTGCGCGTAATCGCCCTGGACGAGGCGCGCTCCGGCCGCGACCGGCCCGCCGCCGGGCAGGAAGATTTTTGCGATCGCGGCGTCGCGCGCCAGGAGCGGCGCGTTCTCCGCCGTGCAGGCGGCGAGGTAGGGCGTGACCGTGAAGCCGCGCCGGGCGTGCCGGATCGCCGGCTCCATCACGTCGGCGAGCGGCAGGCGGCCGAAGCGGGCGAGCGCCTCGCACCAGCCCTTCAGCGTCCCCGGCACCGCGACCGCGGAGGCGCCCATGAAATTGCGCCGCCCTCGCGTCTCCATGTAGTCCGGCCAGGCGTCGGAGACGGGCTCGTAGGCATCGGGCCGGGCGGCGGCCGGCGCGGTCGCGAGGCCGTCGATCGTCGTGGTCGTCCCGTCGGCGAGGCGGATCACCGCGACGCCGCCGCCGAAGATGCCGACCATCATCGGCTCGACCACCGTGAGGGCGAAGAGCGCCGCGACCGCGGCGTCGATCGCGTTGCCGCCGGCGGCCAGCATCTCGAGGGAGGCGGCCGAGGCGAGGGGGTGGTTCGTCACCGCCATCCCGCGCCGGGCCGCGACCGGGGCCTTCTCGCACGCGAAGGGCGTGCCGGCCCGCGCCCGCCAGTCGTCATGAGCCATCAGTACAGCCTCGTGCGGTAGCCTTCCTCCATCGTCCGCTCGGCCGCCTCGACCGTCACGGAGGCGGTCTGCTCGGCGATGATGCGGCCGAGCGTCGGGAAGCTGCTGCGCTCGACGTGGAGCGAGGGATCCCACAGCTTCGAGCGCATCAGCGCCTTGCCGCAATGGAAGAACGTTTCCTGCACCTCGACGAGGAGGCCGACCGGCGGGACCTTGCCCTGGGCGGCGAGGGGCGCGAGCAGGTCCGCGTCGCGGGTGAGGCTGGCGCGGCCGTTGACCCGCAGGGTCTCGTTGATCCCCGGCACCATGAAGATCAGCCCGACGGCCGGGTAGCGCAGGATGTTGGCGAAGGAATCGACCCGCTTGTTGCCGAGCCGGTCCGGGATCAGCAGCTTGCGCTCGTCGAGCACCGCCACGAAGCCGGCGGCGTCCCCGCGCGGGCTCGCATCGGAGCGCCCCTCGCCGTCGCTCGAGGCGAGCACCAGGAAGGGCGAGAGCGCGATGAAGTCCCGGCAGAAGCCGTCGAGGACTCCGAGGACCTTCTTCTCGGCGAGCGGGTTGATCGGCCCGTACTCGGCCCGCAGCTCGTCCTGCGTCCGGATCGGGGGTGTCTGCCCGGGTGTCTCGGTCATCGCGTCCCTCCGGTGATCGGCGCCACGCCGCACCAGCCGGCGACGAACAGCGCGACGGTGCGGGTGAGCTTGCGCAGCGACTCGACGTTCGCGCGCTCGTTGAAGGCGTGGGCGTTCTCGATCGTCGCGCCGTAGCAGAAAGCCGGGATGCCGTAATCGAGGCCGTAGAAGCGGGCATCGGTCAGCCCCGTGAACAGCGAATCCTCAAGCGGGCCTCCCCAGCCGGCGCCGTGCGCCTCGGCGAGCACGGCCTCCGCCGCCTCGGCCCCCGTCACCTCGTAGCCGGGCGAGAGGAAGCCGGACCACACCACCTCGGGCGGGCTCTGGGCGAGGAAGGGATGGTTGGCTGCGGCCCGCGCCACGCAGGCCTCGATCTCGCGCTGGCACGCGGCCACGCTCCAGCCGGGCAGAAGGCCGATGCGGCAATCGACGTCGCACCAGGCCGGCACGCTCGAGGCCCATTCGCCGCCGCGGATGATGCCGACATTGAGGTTGAGCGGGTGCGTGAGCGCGCCGAAACGGGGATGGTCCTTCGCCCGCTCGTTCCACTCCGCCTCCAGGCCCTCCAGGGCCTGGATGACGTGATAGGCCGCCTTGATCGCGTTGAAGCCGACGGCCGCGTGGGCCGCGTGGGCGGGCTCGCCCCGGACCTTGAGGCGAAACCAGATCACCCCGGTCTGCGCCCGCATCAGGCGCCCGTTCGTCGGCTCGACGATGAAGCAGGCCTCCGCCCGGTAGCCGCGCTGCAGCGTCGAGAGGGCGCCGAGCCCGGTGCTCTCCTCCTCGATCACCGACTGGACGTGGATGCGGCCCTGGGGCGCGAGGCCCGCGGCCTTGAGCGCGTCGAGGGCGTAGAGCGCCGCGATGGTGCCGGACTTCATGTCGCCGACGCCGCGGCCGTAGAGCCAGCCATCCTCCACGACGGGCTGGAAGGGCGGGCGCTTCCACATGTCGAGGGGGCCGGCGGGGACCACGTCGCAATGGCCCTGGAGGATGAGGGAGCGGCCCTGCGCCCGCTCCGGCCGGTAGGTCCCGACCACCGTGCGGGCGCGGGAGAAATCGGTCTCGACCGGGCCGAAGCCGGGCAGGTGGCGCAAGTCGTCCTGGTCGATGCGCCAGTCGTCGACGGCGTAGCCCCGCGCCCGCAGGAGGTCGGCCATCCTGTCCTGGCACGGACCCTCCTGGCCGCGGGTCGAGGGGATCGCCGCGAAGGCGATGGTGTCGGCGATCTGGCGCTCGAAGCCGGCATCGACTGCCGCAAAGAGCGCGTCGCGCTCGGGGCCGGTCAGGGTCGTGCGGGGTTGCGTCTCGTCTGTCATGCGACCTCCGGCGCGACGGGCGCGCGCGTGAATCCGGGATGTTCGAAGAAAAGCCGCCCCGGAATCGCGTCGAGGAGGGCGCGGGTATAGGCCTCGCGCGGCGCGGAGAAGACGTCGCGCGTCGCCCCCTCCTCGACGATCCGGCCCTTCTGCAGAACGATCACCCGGTCGGCGATCTCGGCGGCGATGCGCAGGTCGTGGGTGATGAAGATCATCGCGAGACGCATCTCGCGGCGCAGTTCGGCGAGCAGCGCCAGCACCTGGGCCTGGACCGAGACGTCGAGGGCAGAGACCGCCTCGTCGGCAATCAGCACCTGCGGCCGCAGCACCAGCGCCCGGGCGATGCAGATGCGCTGGCGCTGCCCGCCGGAGAATTCGTGCGGATAGCGCTCCGCCGCCGCCGCCGTGAGACCGACCCGCTCCAGGAGCGCGCGCGCGGCCGCCATCGCCTCGCGGCGCGGGGTGCCGTAGGCCATCGGCCCGCGGGCGACCGCGTCCCCGACCTTCTGGCGCGGGTCGAGGCTCGCGAAGGGATCCTGGAACACGATCTGGAGGCCGCGCCGGGCCTGGCGCAGCGCCTCACCGTCGAGCGAGCGCAGGTCCTCGCCGCCGAGCCGGATCGCGCCGCCATCGGGCTCGGTGAGGCGCATGATCATCCGCCCGAGGGTCGACTTGCCCGATCCGGATTCGCCCACGACCGCGAGGGTCTCGCCCTGGTGCAGGCTGAGGGACAGGCCATCCGCGGCGACGACCCGGCGCGGCGGCTGGAACAAGCCCCGTCGCACCGTGAAGGTCTTGCGCAGGTCCTCGATCGCGAGGACCGGCGCTCCCTCCGGCCGGGGGGCCGGCGGACGCAGCCGCGCGCGGGGCACCGCATCGATCAGCGCCCGGGTATAGGGATCGCGGGGCCGGCGCAGAACCGCCTCCGCGCTCCCGGTCTCGACCACGCGCCCGCCCCGCAGCACCACGACCCGGTCGGCGACATCGGCGACGACGCCGAAATCGTGGGTGATGAGGAGCACGCCCATGCCGCGCTCGCGCCTGAGATCGTCGATCAGCCGCAGGATCTGCGCCTGGGTCGTCACGTCGAGGGCCGTCGTCGGCTCGTCGGCGACGAGGAGGGCCGGCCGGTTCGCCATCGCCATGGCGATCATCACCCGCTGGCGCTGGCCGCCGGAGAGCTCGAACGGGTAGGAATGGGCAAGAAGCCCGGGCGTCGGCAGGCCGACCTGGGCGAGCAGGCCCTCGACCCGGGCCCGCATCGCGTCGCGCAGCAGCGCGCCCTGGTGGGTGCGGATCGTCTCGGCGATCTGGGCGCCGACGCGCTTCAGGGGGTTGAGGGAGGACAAGGGCTCCTGGAAGATCATCCCGGCCTCGCCGCCGCGGAAGGCCCGCAGGTCGGAGCCCGACAGCCGCGCGACGTCGCGCCCGTTCACCGCGACCGCGCCGCCGGCGACGCGCACCCCGGACGGCAGCAGGGAGAGGATCGCGTGCGCGATCATCGACTTGCCGGAGCCCGACTCGCCGACGAGGCAGACCACCTCGTTGCGCTGGATCGCGAAGGAGACGTCCTCGACCGCGTGGGCCCGGTCGCCGCCCCGCGGCAGCGCGATGGTGAGCCCGTCGACGGTGAGGACGGGAGCCGTGGATGCGGGAGCTTTGGCGTCGGTCATGGTCGTCAGCCCCGGCGCCGCGCGATGCGCGGGTTGAGCACGTCGCTCAGACCCTCGCCGAACAGGTTGATGGCGAGCACGGTGACGAGGATCGCGAGGCCCGGGAACACGCTCGCCCACCACGCCTGCCGGATCGAGCTGCGGGCCGAGCCGACCATGAAGCCCCAGGACATCATGTTGGGATCGCCCAGGCCGAGGAAGGAGAGCGCGCTCTCGATGAGGATCGCGCTCGCCACCGTGAGCGAGGCCGTGACGAGGATCGGCGAGACCGCGTTCGGCAGCACGTGGCCGAACACCACCCTGGCGGTGCGCTCGCCCTGGCAGATCGCCGCCTCGACGAATTCCCGGCGGCGCAGGCGCAGGAACTCGGCCCGGGTGAGCCGGGCGAGCGGCGGCCAGGACACCGCCCCGATCGTGGCGACGATGGTGGCGAGCGAGGGCGTGAAGGTCGCGACGAGCAGGATCGCCAGCACGAAGGCGGGGATCGTCTGGAACAGCTCGGTCATGCGCATCAACGCCGCGTCGAGCCCGCCGCCGGCATAGCCGGCGAGCGCCCCGACCGTCACCCCGATGACGAGCGCCGCCAGCGCCGAGGCGACGCCGATGAGGAGCGAGACCCGGGCCCCGTGGGCGATGCCCGCCGCGACGTCGCGCCCGAGGGTGTCGGCCCCGAGCCGCATCCCGTCCTCGCCGGGCGGGGCGAAGGGCGTCGCCACCATCTCCCAGGGGGATTCGGGGTAGAGGACGGGGGCGCTCGCCGCGAGGACCAGCACCGCCAGGATGAGCACGAGCCCGGCCATGCCGCTCGGGTGGCGCAGGAAAGCCTTGAGCGCGTCCATCTCAGGCGCTCCCCGCCCGCATGCGCGGATCGATGAGCCGGTAGGCCAGATCCGTCGCGAGGTTGAACAGGATGACGATGACCGAGAGGATGAGGAACACGCCGAGCATCACCGGGTAGTCGCGCTGGAGCAGCGCGTCGAAGGTGAGCCGGCCGAGCCCCGGCCAGGCGAACACCGTCTCGACCACGACCGCGCCGCCGACGAGGGCGCCGGCCTGCATGCCCGCCACCGTGACCACCGGCACGAGGGCGTTGCGCAGCATGTGCCCGAGAACGATCTGCGCCCCGGTGAGGCCCTTGGCGCGGGCGGTCTTCACGAAGTCCTGCTGCGCCACCTCGATGATCGCGGCCCGCATCAGCCGGGCGTAGATCGCGAGGTAGATCGCCCCGAGGGAGGCCGCCGGCATCGCGAGGTACTTGAGGAGATCGAGGGCCTGGCCCAGGGGGCCGAGCCGGGCGTTGATCGTGCCGTAGCCGAAGGGCGGCAGCCAATCGAGCCAGACCGAGAAGACCAGGACCAGCATCAGCCCGAGCCAGAACACCGGCATGGCGTAGAGCACGAGCGACAGGACCGTGAAGGCGGTGTCGGCGGCGCTGCCCGCGGCGAGGCCGGCCATCACGCCGAGGGTCGAGCCGAGGAGGAGCGCGAGGGCGAAGGCCGTGACCGTGAGGAGGAGGGTGGCGGGAAGGCGCTCGCGGATCAGGTCGAGGACCGGCCGGCGCTGCTGGGTCGAGGTGCCGAGATCGAGCCGCACCACCCGGCCGAGATGGCGCGCGAGCTGCACCGCGTAGGGCTGGTCGAGGCCGTATTCGGCGCGCAGGTCGGCGAGCAGCTTGGCGTCCGCGCCGCCCGACTGCCCGGCCATCACCTGGGCCGGGTCGCCGGGCGCGGCCCGCACCAGCGCGAAGTTGAAGGTCGCGATCACCAGGACCACCAGGACGAGCCGGACGATCCAGGCACCGAGCGCGATTCCGATCCCGGCAGCGCGCCTGATCCCGGTCACGACTTCGTCACCGCGCCGAAGGTCTCGTGCGAGCCGATCGCCGTCGTCACGACGTCCTTGAGGCTCCTGTCGTAGATGATCGGGTACTCGATCTCGAGCGTCCAGGCGACGGGCACGTCCTCGACCAGGATCTGCTGGACCCTGGTGTAGAGCTCCTGGCGCTTCTTCTCGTCCAGCGCGCTCGCGGCCTCGTCGAACAGCCGGTCCACCTCGGGGTTCGAGTAGCCCTGCGTGTTCGAGAACAGGATGCCCTTGACGATGTTCGAGGTCACGTAGGTGCGCGAGACGCCGAGCGCCGGATCGCCGAGCTGGTAGAGCAGGTTCGTCGTCATCTGGTAGTCCCAGTTGCCGATCCGGGAGGCCCAGCCCGCCATGTCGGTCGATTCGAGCACGAGGTCGATGCCGACGCGGGCGAAGGACTGGCGGTAGAACTCCGCCGAGCGCTGGTAGGATTCGCCGTAGGGCGGCACCAGGAACTTGATCTCGACCCGCTTGCCGTTAGCGCCGGGCTTGAGACCCATCTCGTCGAGCAGAGCCTTCGCCTTGTCGAGGCTGTACTCGTACTTGCGGACGTTCGGGTCGTAGAACTTCGTCTTCGAGGCGATCGGCCCGGTCGCGACCCTCGCCTGCCCGAAATAGACGCGTTTGGCGAGCGCCTCGCGGTCGAGGGCGTGCATCACCGCCTGGCGGAAGCGCCGGTCGTTCAGCGGCGCGACGCGGTTGTTCATCTCGAGCCACTGCAGCGGCGCGAAGTATTCGTAGCCCGCATTGGTGACGGCGAGGTTCGGGCGGGCCTTGAGGCGGGCGACGTCGTAGAACTCGACGTCGGACCATTGCGCGAGCTGCACCGTGCCGTTCTCGAGGGCGAGCGTGCGCGACGCCGCGTCGGGGATGACCCGGTAGATGATCTCGTCGAGGTGCGGCTCGTCCTTGCGGTAGTAGCCGTCGTGGCGCACCAGGTGGACGTGCGAGCCGCGCACCCATTCCTTGAGCTTGAACGGGCCGGTCCCGATGGCCTTGTCGTTCATCGGGTTCTTGCGGAAGTCGGTGCCCTCGTAGACGTGCTTCGGGACGATCGGCGCGGTGGTGCAGTCGAACGAGCCGAGGAACGGCGCGAAGGGCTCCTTCAGCGTGAAGACCACGGTCAGGGGATCGGGCGCCTCGGCCCGCGCCACGCGTCGGAAGGTGTTGCGCGCCCGTGGATGGGTCTCCATCAGCAGGGTCATGCACGAGAACACGACGTCCTGCGCCGTCATCGGCGTGCCGTCGTGGAAGGTGATGCCGGGAAACAGCCGGAACGTGTAGGTGAGCCCGTCCGGCGAGATCTCCCAGGACCGCGCCATGCCGGGCATCGGCTTCAGGTCGGGGGCGTATTTGAGCAGGCTCTCGTAGATCTTGCCGCCGAGGGTCAGCGTCGGCTGCTGCTGGTTCAGGGCGGTGACGAGGATCGGCGGCTCGGGCTGGATGATCACGTTGAGCGTACCGCCGCGACCTTGCGCCGCCGCCCGTCCCGCGCCGAGCGGCAGGGACGCGGCGCCGGCGAGCAATCCCCCGGTGAACTGGCGGCGATCCATCCCGGCCTCTCCCGATCGTTGAGCGATCGTGAGAGCCTAGCCGAGCGAATACCGGCCCGCCGTCGCATTCGGGCCGCCGAGTATCGCGATCGGGCCAGCCGGCGGGCTGCGATGGCAGCCGAGCGTGGTATGCAGGTTGCGTCCGCCCGGCCGAAGCGACCGCCCGTGAGGAGCGCAGGATGAGGAAGCCGTTCCCGCTCGAGGCCGAGCGGTGCGAGACGATCCCGCAGGGACGGCGGGCCGCCGACCCGCGGGCGGCCCGCGCGCTCTCGGCCAGCCTCCAGGCCGTGCCGCGCCGGGTGGGCGGGATGGGGGCGTTCTATCCCGATACCAGCACCAGCACCCGGCACGCCCATGCGCGCGGGCAGTTCATCCTCGGCGTCACCGGGGTCACCGCGATGCTGACCGACGAGGGGTGCTTCGTCGTCCCACCGGATCACGGGCTGTGGATCCCGCCGGGCGTGGTGCACCAGTCCCGATCATGGGCGGATGTGGAGGTGCAGACCCTCTACGTCGAGGCCGACGCGATGCCGGCCGGTCACGGCGCCTGCCGCCTGATGCGCACGACGCCGCTCCTGCGGGCGCTCCTCGCCGAGGTGCTGGCGATGCCGGTCCTCTACGATGAACTCGGACGGGAGGGCCGGCTCGTCGACCTCCTGCTCGCGGAGATCGGCCGGATGCCCGCCTCCTCGCTCCACGTCGCGGTGCCGCAGGACGACCGTCTCGGCCGGATCTGCGAGAGCGTGCTCTCCCGCGCCGGCGAGACCCGGACCCTCGACGAGTGGGCGCTCCTCACGGGCTTGAGCCGCCGGACGATCACGCGCCTGTTCCGCCGCGAGACCGGGATGAGCTTCTCGGCCTGGCAGCAGCGGGTGCGGCTCATGGAGGCGCTCGCCCGCCTCGGCGGCGGCGCCTCCGTCACCAGCGTCGCCCTCGACGTCGGCTACGACAGCCCGAGCGCCTTCACGGCGATGTTCAAGCGGGTCCTCGGCACCTGCCCGCGGACCTACCTCGACTGGGCCTGAGGGCCGGGCTCCGCGAGGCCATGGCGGGACAGGGCCGCCTTCAGGATGGCGGCGGTCTCGGGCCGCCGCGCGAGGCAGCGCGAGGTCGGCCCCGCGACGACGATCGAGAGCCGGCGGTCGCCGAGGGGGAGCGGGAGGGCGACTCCGGCGAGGTCGGCGATGTACTCCGAGTCGCTCTGGTGATAGCCGCGCTCCTCCGCCTCCAGCAGCGCACGCTCCACGTTCTCCACGCCCAACGGCGTCGTGTCGGAGAAGCGCTCGAACGCGACCCGGCGGTAGATCGCCTCGCGCGAGGCCGCAGGATACTGAGCGAGGATCGCCCGCCCGGCGGAGCTGGCATGGACCGGAACCCGGTCTCCGACCCGGGCGTGGTAGCGCACCTGGTGCCGGGATTCCGCCACGACGAGGAACAGGGCGTGGATGCCGGTCAGGGTGCCGACCGCCGTGGTCTCGCCGGTGGCCGCCGCCACATCGGCCACGAGGTCGTCGACGACGCCCGGCAGCGGCTCGGCCTCCGCCACGGTGAGGGCGAGCGTGAGCCAGCGAGGGGTGGGGTAGTACCCGGCCCGCGGCCGCGGCTCGTAGAGATAGCCTCTCTCGACGATCGTTCCGACAAGGTTGAACGTGCTCGAGCGCGGCCAGCCGAGATCGTCCGAGATCTCGGCGAGGGTGGCCGGCCGCCGCCGCTCGGCGAAATACTCCAGCAGTTCGAGAACGTTGGCCGCCTGCTTGACCTGCATCTGTCCCGTCGCCCCGTGCCGGTGCGGGGTTCGACCGCCGCCCGGGTTCATGGCTGCGCAACCTAACGGCCGGTGCTTCGGGGCACCACACGCATCCCGCCTCCCCCCTCTGCCTCCGAGGGCGCTTGACTTATTCATAATCAGGAATGAAAAATTCTTACATAAGAATTTTGCGGGCCGCGACGATCGGTGCCGTGATGCGGGCAGCCGCGACAAGTCGGCCCGCCGCAGGGAGGAATGCATGTCGCTTCGCCGTACCCTCGGGACGCTCGCTCTCGCCGCCTCGACGATGCTGTCTTCGGCAGCCCTGGCGCAGGTCCCGGTCAAGATCGGCGTCCTCGCCGACATGTCCGGGATCTTCTCGGATATTGGCGGCGCCGGGGCCGCCGAGGCGACCCGGATGGCCGTCGAGGATTTCGCCAAGCTGCCGGAGGCGAAGGACCTGAAGATCGAGGTCGTCGCGGCCGATGCGCAGAACAAGCCCGATATCTCGAGCACCATCGCGCGCAAGTGGTTCGATTCGGACGGGGTGGACGCCGTCGTCGACATGCCGACGAGCGCGATCTCCCTCGCTCTCGCGCCGCTCGTGCGGGAGAAGAACAAGGTCGCGCTGTTCACCGCGTCCGGCTCCTCGGACCTGACCGGCAAATCCTGCACGCCGAACTCCGTGCACTGGACCTACGACACCTGGGCGCTCGCCCACGGCACCGCGGAGGCGATCACGAAGGCCGGCGGCAAGTCCTGGTACTTCATCACGGCCGATTTCGCGCTCGGCCATGCGCTCGAGCGCGACGCCAGTGCCGTGGTGAAGGCCGAGGGCGGCCGGGTGGCGGGAACCGTGCGCCATCCCACCGACGCCAAGGACTTCTCGTCGTTCCTGCTCCAGGCCCAGGCCTCGCAGGCGCAGGTGATCGGCCTGACCAATGCGGGCGGCGACACGATCAACGCCATCAAGCAGGCCGCCGAATTTGGCATCGTCCAGAGCGGGCAGCAGCTCGCCGGCATGCTCTTGTTCCTCTCCGACATCCATTCGCTGGGCCTGCGCACCGCCCAGGGCCTGCGCCTGACGACAGGGTTCTACTGGGACCTGAACGCGGCGACGCGGGCCTTCGGCGAGCGCTTCGCCGCCCGCAATAGCGGTCGCTACCCCACCATGAACCAGGCCGGGGCCTATTCCGCCACGATCGCGTTCCTTCGGGCGGTCGCGAAGGTCGGATCGGCCAAGGACGGAGCCGCGGTGGTGAAGGCGATGCGGGAGGCGGGGACCTTCGACGACCCGCTCTTCGGCAAGACGATGTTGCGCGAGGACGGCCGCGTGCTGCACGACATGATGCTCGTCGAGGTCAAGAAGCCGGACGAATCGAAGAAGCCCTACGACTACTACAAGGTCCTGGCCACCATCCCGGGCCCGGAGGCTTTCCGTCCCCTGAAGGACGGCGGATGCCCGTTCGTAAAGTAGCGGGTGCCGCCCCGACGGCATCGACGCAAGCTAAGGATCAACGACCATGCGACTGGCGAACAAGCTCGTGGTGGTGACGGCCGCGGCCTCCGGGATGGGACGCGCCGGCGTCGAGCTCTTCCTGCGCGAGGGCGCGCGGGTCGCGGCCATCGACGTGAACGCCGAGGGGCTCGCGCGGCTTTCCGCCGACATGGCGGCGCAGGGCCATGACGTCGCGACGGTGCAGGCCGACCTCTCGCAGCCCGAGGAGATGCGGGGCTCGATCCACGATGCCGCCGCCGCGCTCGGCGGGATCGACGTGCTGTGGGCCCATGCCGGCATCCCCGGGCCCGGCGGCATCGAGAACCTCGACGTGCCGGCCTACCGGCTCGCCATCGACCTCAACGTCACCGCGGCGGCCCTCGCCGCCGGCGAGGCGATCGGGCACATGCGCCGGCGCGGCGGCGGGTCGATCGTGTTCACCGCCTCCGTCTCGGGCCTCGTCGGCTCGATGTGGAGCCCGATCTACTCGGCTGCCAAGTTCGCGGTGGTCGGGTTGACGAAGTCCCTCGCCCAGACCTTTGCACCTGACAACGTCCGGGTGAACGTCGTCTGCCCGGGCCTCGCCGAGACGCCGATGAAGCTCGGCTTCACCGGCCGCTCGGGCGATCCGACGGAGGCCGCCGCCGCCGAGGCGCGCATGGTCTCCGCGGTGCCGATGGGGCGCCTGTGCCGGCCGGAGGAGGCCGCGCACGCGGTGCTCTGGCTCGCCTCGGACGATGCCTCCTACGTGACGGGCGTGGCCCTGCCCGTCGATGGCGGCTTCACGGCGCGCTGAGCGCCGGGGCCCGAGTACGAGGAAGGGAGAAGCGCCATGCCGGGTCCGCTCGCAGGCATCAGGGTCGTCGACCTGAGCACCGTCGTCGCGGGGCCCTTCGCGACGCAGATCCTCGCCGAGCTCGGCGCCGAGATCGTCAAGGTCGAGGGACCGGGCGGCGACATCCTGCGCGCGCCGGGCCCTGCCCGCTCGCCCGGCATGGGAGCGGCGTTCCTCAACTGCAATCGCGGCAAGGACAGCGTCGTCCTCGACCTGAAGCAGGAGGGAGACCGCGCCCGGCTCGACGATCTCGTCCGGGGCGCCGACATCCTCGTCCACAACATGCGGATGAAGGCCGCCGCCCGGCTCGGCCTCGACGACGCGCGCCTGCGCGCGATCAATCCGGGGCTGATCACCTGCGCCATCGTCGGCTTCGGCCAGGACGGGCCCTACCGGGACCGGCCGGCCTACGACGACATCGTCCAGGCGGCCTCCGGCTGGGCCGATCTTGAGCGGCGGGCCGGGGGCGAGCCCCGCTACGCGCCGACCATCGCGGCCGACAAGACCGCGTCGCTCTACGTCACCACGGCGATCTCCGCCGCCCTGTTCCACCGCGCCCGCACGGGAGAGGGACAGGCGATCGAGGTGCCGATGTTCGAAGCCATGGTGTCGTTCCTCGCCGTCGAGCACCTCGCCGGCCTCACCTTCCGGCCGCCCCTCGGCCCGTCCGGCTACGCGCGCCTCCTCTCGAAGCACCGCCGGCCCTACCCGACCCGCGACGGCCACATCGCGGTCCTGCCCTACAATGCGAGCCACTGGCGCGCGGTCTTTAGCGCCGCCGGCCGCGAGGATTGGGCGCAGGAGGAGGCCCTCGGGTCCGACGCTGCCCGCGCCGCGATGATCGACGCCCTCTACGAGCGCCTCGCCGCCTGCCTCGCCCAGGACACGACCGAGGCGTGGCTCTCGCGGCTCGCCCCCCTCGACGTGCCCTGCACACGGGTCAACCGGATCGAGAACCTGCTCGACGATCCCCACCTCGCCGCCACCGGCTTCTTCGAGGCGATCGACCATCCGACGGAGGGGCCGCTCCTCGCACCGCGGCCGCCGGTTCGGTTCTCGCGCACACCCTGCGGCGCGACGCGGCCGGCGCCGCCCCTGGATTCGGGCAAGCCCTGAGGCCGGCACCCGGTGATCTTGGGCGACAGGTGGTCAGCCCGATCACCGCGAAGGTGATGCCGACCATAGGTGGGATCAGGGAGCCGAACATTACCGGGCTTACGAAGCCGGCCGAGGCGACGAGGTAGGGCACGGCCGAGAGCCAGCCGATCGCCACCGTCGAGAAGCCTTGACCCTTCCGGATCAGGGGAAGCCAGGATGTAGCCGGCGAATGGCAACAGCCATGGGAGCACCGCGGGGCACCCTGCGGCGCGATCTGGAGTCGATGCGGCCGTCGACAAAGCAACGAACCTATTTGGCAGCAAATCGGTGGCGCAGAAATTGCTGATTGCTGCTTCGCGCTCAAAGAGAGCGTTTTCTATCAAGAACGAGACTGCGATGGCTGTTTTGGTGACAGGAGGCGCCGGTTATATCGGCAGCCATATGGTGCTCGCCCTGATCGACGCCGGCCACGACGAAGTGGTGGTCCTCGACGATCTCTCGACCGGCTTCGACTGGGCGCTGC